>CAIYZI010000030.1 GCA_903930665.1 uncultured beta proteobacterium | reverse complement strand
AGAGGTTTTAATTCCATGATGAGGTGCCATCCATATCAACTCCTTATCCTTAAGATCCGCCAACTGATCTGTATTGAGGCGCCCTATGATTTTTCCCTCAGCATCCCTCTCTATATCGCCAGTCAGCCAAAACGATGTTTCCTTGTTTCTCACCTCAAGTACACAACTCATTTCGTTAGGCTTGCCATGTTGTTGATTCTCCATAAGAAAATTTTTACTGGGATGCCAAATATAAAATTCGACTTCATCCCAAACCCAAGCTTGACCAAGCTGACATGGAGTATTAGAAATATTTTGAGATTGGATGTGTTTGAGTAGCGCATTTTCACTTGGCAATGATCCCATCATTGAATCAAACCGTATCTCCTTCAGCAAAGAAATTCCGCCACCCACATGATCACTATCACCATGACTGATCACCATCCGATCGATATGATGAATCCCCCTTCCCCTCAAATACGGAAGAATGGTGCGCATGCCCGCATCATCTTTAACCCCTAGAGTGGGACCAGTGTCATAAAGTAACTTCTTAGAAACCGTTTCTATCAATACTGCGGTGCCCTGCCCGATATCTAATACGGTTACCCTAAACTCCCCCTCATGTAATGATGAGTCAAATGGCTCAACAAAGATAATCAGACTAAGTGCAAGACCAAATACTCTTGATCTCCAACGAGTAAGAATCCTCCCTGGGCGAATCGCAATCACAATACCTAATAAGGATGGAATTAAGAGCCACATCTCAGGCTGTTTGGATCGCACAATTGCCCACTTGAGATCAGCCAGGTAATTTAGAGCGAATGCGATGGCTTCTATTAGACTATGAGACCAAAGTAAAAATGCCTTCCCCATCCATTCCGGAAGGAACGCGCCCAACATTGCAAACGGTGTGACGATATAACTTATCAGCGGAACTGCAAAGGCATTTGCCAAAGGCGAAACGATGGATGTTTGATAAAACCAATATAGCGTAAAAGGTAGAAGCGCGATTGTCACCACCGCCTGAACTCGACAAGCCTCATGTAGTGCCCGGATCAATCGAAAATGCCAAGAAACCCCAAGCTCTCTATCTGTCGGAATTCCCAAAAGACCAACCGAATCCCCCATCGCATACAGGATGGCTGCCACCGCTCCAAAGGACAACCAAAACCCTGGTGTATAAGGTGCCATAGGGTCCACAAGCAATACAAAGGCAAGCGCCCACCACCAGATATCAAATGAACGGGGATTTCTTCCGGACCATAGGGCAAAGGCCACAACACCGACCATATATAGAGTCCTTTGAGCGGGAATCTGAAAACCTGCTAACCATGCATAAATAAATGCAGTGATAAGCCCGCTGAAAGCTGCAACCTTAGCAATGGGTATCCATAGCGGTAAAGAATGGTGACCCCACAATAAAGTTGCTAACCCAGCGCCAAGTCCAGCGAGCATAGTGACATGCAAACCTGAAATAGAGATTAGATGCCCCACTCCAGTCGCATTAAATATTCGCCAATCGTCTTGATCTATGGCGTTTTGATCACCCATCACCAGAGCAATAATGACACCCACATATCGGGCATCAGATGGAAGAAGGCGTTCAATCTTATTTCTTAATTTCCAACGCCAATATTCCATCGCTATAGAAAAATTGGTGAGGGCTATCTCACCAGATGCCAATAACTCTCCAGATTTAACGGATCCATTAGCACCAAAATCTTGCTGAAAAGCCCATCTCTCGAAATCAAATGTATAGGGATTTAAAGAGCCATAAGGTCTTTTTAACTTCACCTTCAATTTCCATCTTTGGCCAGGAATAATCTCCGGAAGCTCTTGTGGATTTCGCCAAGCATTTTGCCAATTCAAATAAATTCGCCTTGGGATATTACTTATCACCTTTTCTCTTGTGCTCATGCTGATCAGATCAAAAGTAAATTTTGCTCCAGCAGGCCCGCTTTGTGGCAAGGCGCTTACCTGGCCTTCTACGAGCAATTCCACATCCTCGAGACTACTTGGCAATATGTTGCTCAAGCGTTGTTCAGCGTAATTGGCATTCCACCCAAATCCCAGCGCAAAAAATAAGGCAACAATTGAGATTGCTCTGATTAAAGAAAATGTAGGCTTTGCATATATTCCCATTAGGCCAAGCAAAGTAAAGCCGGCGCTTAGAAGCAGCCAATTTTCTGGTAGTGATGGTAAAAATAAAAGGAGTGATCCCCCGGCGATAAAAGCCGCAATAGCAATGCGCAAATGCTTAAGAAGCTATAGGGTTATTTGACGTGGCCAACAAGGCAGACCAGCGTGGAAATGCACTCATAGCATTGCGCCAAGTGATGGAAGCAAACTCAGCTTCATCCATCCCTCGAATAACTGCCAGCTCTCTAGCAATTCTAGGTAAAAATGCAGGCTCGTTATATTGCAAGCCCTCGTCCCTTAGCCAGGCTGGTGGTATGTCTGGTGAATCTGTTTCAGTAACAATGCTTTCTATTGGCAATTCTTTTAGAAGTCGCCTAATTTGCAGGGCTCGCTCATAAGTAGCCGCCCCACCAAAGCCAAGCTTAAACCCTAGTTCAATAAACTGATCCGCCTGCTGAAAACTTCCATTAAAAGCATGGGCAATCCCACCAGGAATCTTTCTATGTCGCAAAGCTTTTAAAAGCGCATCCTGTGAGCGTCTAACATGTAAAACTACTGGTAACCCAAACTCCTGAGCTAAGTCTAATTGCGCATTCAGGAAAAATTCTTGTCTTTTAGGATCTAGGCCCTCAACAAAGTAATCCAACCCAATCTCTCCAATACCTACAAAGCGAGAGTCACTTAAAGAGGCTTGAATATGTT
>CAIYZI010000029.1 GCA_903930665.1 uncultured beta proteobacterium | reverse complement strand
ATATTAATTTTTGGAGCAGTCGGGTTTCGATAGTTTGGTGCAAAAGGATGATTATCATCGGGCCAAATAAACGCAGGCGTTGGTAGCGTTTTATCATAAAGCCATCCAGGGGGAACTTGTAGTGCCAATTCCCATGCTGCCTGCACCTCCTGAGTTACCCATGAGGATCGCGCTCCACTAGATACTATTTGAGCCCAACGTGCGCGGTCTTCTTCACGGTAATATCCCGGGCAAATTGCATCTGTATTAAAAAAGCAATACTTTTCAATATATTCGAAATGTTTGTATAGTTTGGTGATGGAGCCAAGCTTGGTAATGCTCCAATTTGACTCCCAACGGCGCTTCATGATCCTACGATCATAGGCGTCTTCAGGCAATCCTCTTAAAAACTCATCCATTGTTCTGCGACTCATAATTTTTATTTGTCCAAATACTTTTACTCTGTCAATAGCAACTATCGCTATTTATAAAAATAGAGTCAATAAATTTATAGCCAAAGCTGTGAATTACTTTTAGCGATAGAAGCCATTTGATGCCTTTTGATGGCATTTGATGTTTCAAGTCACTAATTAGTGTTGTAGAAAAGTTTCAAGATATATGACGAATTTATTGCTATGCCATTGATTTGCATTGGCGGCCATTTCCAAGATGAGTGAATGCTAAAGTCGCCTTCTTTACTGTAGCAAAATAGGCAAGTTAAAGTTCATTGGTGGGGTTCAAAAATGGCAGAAGAATTTATGGAGTGGAAGTCAATTCCAATCAGATCGAGAGAGGCTATGGACACAATTTTTCGATATGGCTATGCGCTTGCCTATAAAGAGAGTCATGTGCCGTTTATGAAAAATCAGTGGTCATGTTTTGCAATTGGCGAAGATGGGAAAGCAGAGTATTGCTGCAAATACGGAGAACAAACCATTGGGATCTTAATTAGACTGTTTCTTTTGGAAACTTTGCAGCCAGATGTTGATGTGTTTGCTGGGGCAAGCCTTAGGGGATTGGCCACATGGAAAAAGGCTATGATTGACGGGCATATCCGAATATCGCCTATGACATCCGTATGGGGCAGCAAGAATTTTGAGAATTTAGATCAATCTATTGATCAAATGCTTGAAAATGCTGATTAAGAATTTAGTTAAGATGCAATCAAATAACCGAAAGAATAAGAATGATCAGAAGCACTATTGCCCTAATAATCCTAGCTGGAATGTTGGTCGGTTGTAGTGCGACTTCAAAAAGGCCGTGCGTAATAACAAAAGATGATATGGGCACTACTGGGTGCAGGACTGATGAGGCCATGATTGTTTCTAGTGAGGTTCAGGCGCTAATAGCCGACTAAGACAATGCGCAGTCAATCCTTTTATGTCTCATAGAATAATCCCCTCCCTCAAAGAGCTATTTCTTACCTACACCAAGATCGGCATTTTAGGGTTTGGTGGGGTTGCGGCAGTTGCTAGGCTCACCATCATTGAAGATCGTCAATGGCTTGATGATCATGAATATGCAACGCTTCTTGGAATAGGCCAAGTGATTCCAGGGGCCAATACGATCAATATGGCGGTCATGATTGGTGAACGCTATCAAGGCAGGTTGGGTTCTTTTGTCTGCGTTACTGGCATCATGTTCTTGCCGACAATCATCGTGATTTTATTGGCCATTGCCTATGAACAGTATTCTGCACTACCCTATATGCAAACCGCTTTAATTGGTGCCAGCGCCGCAGCAGCAGGCACTTTTCTGGGTACAGGACTAAAGATGCTTGGCAAAGCCAAAAGACTGCCGAGCGATTATGTGATCATGGGATTGGCCATCGCTTTTGTTACCTTTTTTCACATTTCATTGATGATAACCGTCATGACCTTAATTCCCACTGCAATAGGGATTCAATGGATTACAAGTAGATGAGCCAATCCTTACTCCTTTGGCAACTCTGCACGACATTTTTAAAAATGTCTTTGATCGCTATTGGTGGTTCAGATGCGGCGCTTTCTGCCTATCAATCTGCGGCAGTCGATCAATACCATTGGATGAGTAACGAAACTTTCTCACAGTTGTACGCCACGGCACAGTTAGCACCAGGACCTAATTTAACCGTAGTAACTCTTATTGGCTGGAATGTAGCGGGAATTTGGGGTGCTATTGTGGCCACACTTTCCATGCTGCTTCCTGACTGTTTGCTTGCCTATATTGTTGGGAAGTGGGCAAACCGATTCATTGACACCCCACAATATCGACTTGTCCAAAGTGCCTTAGTGCCACTGGCTATCGGTTTGTTTCTAGCCAGTGGGTTAAATTTGGCTTCGAGACAGTTAGGCAACTCCATTGCACTACCATTGATTGTGGGCGGAGCAGCTTATATTTACTGTCTTAAAGCCAATCCTGTATGGGCACTACTTGCTGGGACGCTTATTTCCGCTATGTGGTAGCTGTTGCACTCGAAAATATCTCGCAGATTCTTTAGTCTGTGAGGTATGTCAGAAATTAGAACTCCATCATCTTTAAAGTGGCTCTTAGATAAACGATCCCGCCTCATGGGGGATCTTCAAAAGCTCGAGAAATCCTATCCGCAAACGATGCGGGCTTTGCGGGAAAAGATTAGCAAGGCCGAGCAAGAGCTCATGCTAGCCAAAGAGCGTTACGACTATCAGCGCTCAGTCACCCCAACCCAGATGCGCATGCTAGAAGCTGATCTTGAAGCGATTGATCGGTCTTTATCTCTGCACGCCATTCAAATTAATCCTGAGTTGCTTGAGCCATTGCGGGGCCAAGAAGCAATCCGCATCACCAGCTATGGCGCAGTTACGCGCAATATTCATAAGTGCTTGAAGATTGCTAATGGCAAACCGCTTCTCACCACCCAAATTGCTATCTATGTTGCCAAACAGTGTGAAGTCAATTTGTCGGAAGAGCAATTTCCCGCTTTCAAGGAAAGCGTACGCTGCCGACTAAAAGGTTTGGCCTATGCACAGAAGATCACGCGCCTTCCAACCCCTAAAGGGGCTGAAGGCAAATGGGTTATGAATAGCGCCAATTCTCAATACATTACTAAATCACCCATAGCAGCTCTGTGGGACGATTAACGCCTTGCCAGTATCCACGCCACCATTGGGATTTGCCGCGCTTAAAGACTGAACCAAGTAGCAGATTTAGATTTTCTCTCATGGTGTTTCGCCTGACATCTTCACGCCATGCCATTTCATTGGCAATATCAGCCATGTACTTTGGTTCAATGCGATGCGATACTCCAAAGGTATGGCGCCGCATCCTAGAAAAATAGCTCTCAGCCTGATTGTCGCTAACGCCATCAATCGTAGAAAATTCAATGGCATGCTGAACCGTTTGATGCTCAAACCATTCTGATAGCCTACTAAAGGCTGGACCTTCATCCGTCATGACGGTTGAGCCAGGCTCAATAAATTGCTTGCTCATAAAACAAAACCCCCTTAGTTAGACATGTTGTCCAACTTTTGGGGGTCACTTCATTAAGGTGGATTTAATCATTACGGCATAGCTCACCTTCTCGGCAGTACTCGCACCCCGAACATGAGGCAGAATTTCTTGCAAAGCATCAATGACGATATCGCCCACCTTTTTAGCATTGATTGTTTTTTCTAGAGCATCTAAATTTTTTGAATTATTGGTCATAATGGGTTGGCGTCAAAAGGCAAAAGTTAAACATACCACTTTTCAACATCCACCCTGCTAACTGGCGGAAGCCATTAAAAGCTCCCAAGGCTTAACTCCAAGCGCCCTAGCAAATCTATAAATAAGCTCCAAAGAGGTGTTGCGCCTCCCGTTTTCACAATCACTAACGTAAGTTCTATCTATTTCGGCAATTAGCGCTAGTTTTTCTTGAGATAGACCCGATTTCAGCCGAAGCTCGCGTAAACGCTGTCCAAATAGAATTTTTGGGTCTAAATGTGGGGTTTCAGAATTATTGTGCATACCCGATAATCAAAGCACTTCGACTTTGAGTCCACGGGATTTGGGTGACATACTCCATAAAGACGGGGAGGTTGACATCCCCTTCTATTCCGTTGTTATAATCATTTCAATATATAGAAAAGCAAATTGAAAATAGACATTAAAAAAGCAATCGCCCTTTTTTCGGCTGGCTGTACTCAGTCTCAAGTGGCTGCTGATCTGAAGGTTAGCAGGCAAGCCATTAGTCATGCGCTATGCAAAAGTGGATTAACGCGATGGGACGGCGGTAAGAGTTTGCAACTGCACCGTGGTCTTACCGAGAGCCAAACAAAGTTAATGGGGTTGTATAAATTAAAAAAGCGCTGGTACACCAAGAAAACAAACACCATTAAAAGGGGTATGGGCTTTGCACTCTCTCTACCTGAGTGGGTTTCTATTTATGAGGTTGCTATTGAAGCATTGATAGAGCAGGGTTTAAAAGACCATCAAATTGAAGCAAGCCTTAAAAAATACTATTTATTGCCCATTGATAAAAACAAGCCTATATCCATGACCAATCATTACTTCTACATTGCAAAAAATGAGTGCCATCTTAAATCCTAATTACACATTAGTGCGATTCATGCGGGACCTCAAAAAAATTAATATTGGGGGTCGAGAGCAGGCCCTGCCATTCGTGGGCATGGCAATGAGCATTGCAATAACTACTCCAGGCATAGCACATGCAATATCTGGAATGTTTTTTGGTTTTTCAACAACGCCAATTTATTTATTTGGCATTAGTTCGGCAGCAATTTGCGCCCTCTTGTTTGCTAGGGCAATCGTGAAAATCTATCACCAAACCAACCGATTTAAGCTAAAGAATAATGATCAATTCTGGCGGGAATTTCAAAGCTCTGAACCATTTGCCGCCGAAGATACTGATATTTTGCTTGGGTATACAACCGATAAAGGACTACCCTTGCGATTGCCTATGGGCTTGCTTGGGCACCATGCTTATACCTTTGGCACAACCGGTTCCGGTAAAACAGTTATTGGAGTGCTCGTGATTGCATTCCAACAAATCATGCGTGGTGGTGGTCTTGGATTTATGGACGGAAAGTTAGATTCCAAAACGCAAAAATTGATTTACTGGTTTGCTTGCCTTTGCGGTCGTAGAGAAGATTTCTTGCTCCTTAATCCTGCCGATGAGAGTAACAGCAATAGCTGGAACGCAATTTTGTACGGTGACACAGGCGCAGTAGTTTCAAAAATCATGACCTTAATGCCGGCAGTATCAGGAGCAGCCGATTACTACCGAAGTCTTGTGTTGACCGCTTTAACGAACATTGTAGGCGCTATTAAATGCCTTGGTAGACCATACTGCTTTGAAGATCTTTGTCTTATTCTTTCCAATCGGCGTGCTTTAATGCAGCTCAAGCAGTGGGTATCCGTTCCAGAGCATAAAAATAAAGATGCGATCAAAACCTTCTTTACTTGGATGGATGGCTATGAGCGAATCATAGCCGGGGAAGATGACCCCAAAATTGACGTCAATTTACTAAAGAAGGAATTTTCTGGCATTGTGGCTCGTATGGGCATGTTTACCAATGGCTCGTTTAAATATGTCTGCAATAGCTATGACCCTGAAATTAACCTAGTTCAAAATATCCTAGATAAGAAAATTATCTATGTAGCTCTACCAACAATGGGGAAGCCTGAAGAAGCTAGAATTATCGGTAAGATGTTTGTAAGCGATCTACGTGGTGCAATTGCAGAAATTCAAGCAATGGATGAGAACTGCCGCCCAGGATGGAAAGGAGATGATAAAACTGCTCCAATACCTCCATTCATTTGGGAGTTGGACGAGTTTGGCTCCTATGCTGAAGGTGGCGATGCCGATAAAATTTTTGAGCAAGGCCGCAGTTCGGGTGTGATTGCCT
>CAIYZI010000028.1 GCA_903930665.1 uncultured beta proteobacterium | reverse complement strand
ATTCCAAATATCAGCCGCGCTGGAACGCCAAAGTCACCACCGGCAAAGATATCATTGGCATGTGGAAAAAAGCCGCGGATGCGAATGGTCTGCGGTTCGGCGTTGCCAGCCACGTCGCCCGCTCTTACCGCTGGTTCCTGACCTCGCATCAATCGGATAAGACCGGCCCGCTCAAGGGCGTCCCCTATGACGGCGCGGATCCCAAATTCAGCGACCTCTACGGCGTCCCATGGCCGAGTGTTGACACGAATTTTCCGGGGTGGAGCGGGGACTGCGCTTACGAAATCTATAGTGACGTGGGACCGCCGGCATGGGAACGGCAGTATGAACTTCGTATGCGCGATTTGCTGAACCGTTATCAGCCCGACTTGTATTACGTGGACGGCGGCGTTCCGTTCCATGTCCATCCCGCCGGGCTGAACGTTCTGGCCGACTTCTACAATTCCAACATCGCGCACCATGGCGGCAAGTTGGAAGCCGTCGCCAACATCAAATGCGACTGGCAGCCCAACATCGCCGTTTTGGATTACGAGGGTGCCGCCAAGGGCGGCATGCCGGAGTATTACTGGCAGTCGGATCAATCCATCAATGGAGAATGGTTTTGGACGCGTTACGATAAGCCGGAAGATTACACTTCTGCCAAACGCATCATTGGCACGCTGATGGATAACATAAGCCGCAAGGGAAACCTGTTGCTGAACGTGCCATTGAAACCCGACGGCACGTTTGATCCCGCAGTCATCAAAATCTTGGAGGAGTTGGGGCAATGCACCGGCACGATTGGCGAGGCGATTTACGCCACCCGGGCGTGGCAGGTGTATGGCGAAGGCCCCACTGACTTCAGCAAGGGTTTCACGGCTGGCACCGCCCGCGACATTCGCTTTACCCGCAACAAGTCCGGCACGATCCTTTATGCCACCGTGTTGGACTGGCCCGGCAACGGGGCCAAGTTGACCATCACCACGCTGAAGTCCGGGCGCTTCGATGCCGGCGCGATTGAGTCCATCACAATGCTTGGCACCCCCGGCAACTTAACGTGGAAACAGGATGAAACCGGCCTGCATGTGACCATGCCAGCGGCCACTCCCTGCGTCGATGCTTGCTCGTTGAAATTATCCTTCAAGACGCCCAGCATACCCATGCTGCGTGACCAATGACAACGGAGTGTGACCATTCGGTGATTTTAAAACATCTCCGAGCCGATAACTTGGGTTGTCAGCTCGGCGGTCGAAACTTTATGGGATTGTGCATTAAAAAAACATTTTCTTTGTTTCTACTCAGATGATGCGGGTTTGGCACATGCTTTGGAAATATATGAGTGTTGCCGACTAAAATATTCCCAACTTCGGTGGTCGGGTTGAACCGTTGCGCCTGAGCGGGTGCGAAAGGGAGCTTTTTTCCGCCACGTAGGTTGGCCCTCCGATTTCAGGCGGCTGAACCACCAATTCGTTAACTTTATGAAAATTAAATCCACCCTCGTAACGTTTTGCGCTCTGGCCGTCCCATTGATGACGCTGGCCGCTGATTCGCTCTGTAACCAGATCATTTCCCACCAAGAGGAACAGCACCTGCAGGAACAATATTCCAACTATCGCAATGTGGACCCGGACTACCGGCATGCGGGCGAAGCGGCGCTGGAACGCTGGATGGATTGGAAGTGGGGTCTCCGTATTCACTGGGGGCTTTACACCATGTTCAACGGAGACGAGTCTTGGATCATCGAGCAACATCTCAAAGACAAGGATTGGCAGAGAAAATACTATGCCTCGTATCAGGAGTTCAATCCCACCAACTTCAACGCCGATGAATGGATGAACATTATGCAAGCCGGCGGCATGAAATATTTCTCATTCACCAGCAAACATCATGAAGGATTCTGCCTCTGGCCAACCAAAACGTGGCAGAAGGGATTTGCGCGAAGACCTGACGGCACTTACGAAGACCTCACCAACCATTATAGCATCGCCGAAACGCCCTATCAGAAAGACCTCATCGGGCCTCTCGTTCAGGCTGCACGCGCCCATGGCCTCGGTGTCAGCCTGTATTTTTCCCATATTGACTGGCATGACTGGGACTTCGGCTGGGATAATAATAACTTCTGGTACACCCCCGGGTTCACCAAAAAGTCGGACCCTAGACGTTGGTCGGCTTTTATTCAGAAAGAGCGCGACCAGATTACCGAGTTACTCACATGGTATGGTCCGATCGACACCCTCTGCCTCGACATGAGTTGGCCAAAGGAAGCACAAACCGACGCCTACGAAGTAGCAAAGTTAGCGCGCCAACTTCAGCCCCACATCATGCTCCGGAATCGGGGCATCAACGACTACGGCGACTATGAAACACCCGAGCGCGAGATTCCGCAGAACCCCAATAACGTGAAACGGCCCTGGCAGGTTATCTACCCCTGTGGCACCGGTTTCTCCTACAAGGAGCATGACACTTACAAGCCCAAGGAGTGGGTGCTTGAAAGCCTAATCGATATTGTTGCCAAGGGTGGCAACTTCCAGGTCGGATTCGGCCCGGACCCCACCGGCAGATGGCCCCAGGAGATGGTCGACCGGGTGACCTACGTTGGCGATTGGCTCAAAGTCAACGGCGAATGCATCTACTATACCCGTCCCTACCAGCGGTATTGCGAAGGCAATGACCTGCGCTTCACCCGGTCCAAAGACAAGCAAGTTGTCTACATCATCAGCCTCAAGTGGCCTGGTGAGGCACTTGCGACGAAATTGGTTCGGGCGAAGCCGGGCTCCAAAATACGAATGCTCGGCTGGAAGCATGATTTAGTTTGGAAACAAGATGATGCTGCCCTGGTTATTCAAATGCCCCCTGCTCTTAAAGATGCAACCAACCGCCCGTGCCAACAGGCCTACGCGTTCAAGATAGATTCTCAGGCGTGGGATGATGAACCTGCGGATAATTGACCTACACTGGGCGTTTGGAGTATTTTTGCATTTAAATTTGAAGCTGT
>CAIYZI010000027.1 GCA_903930665.1 uncultured beta proteobacterium | reverse complement strand
TTGAAATTTTGGAGCAATTGGCTGGGGGAGTTTGGTATACGGTATTGGTAACACTGGTTTGTAGTTTGACCGGCCTATCCGTGGGCTTAATCTTCTCTAGCTTGCGCCGCTTAGAAATTCCCAGCTTGACGCTAGCGGTGGACTGTTACACCTACGTTTTCCGAGGTGTTCCAGTCCTAGTGCTTTTGTTTATGGTGTATTTTGGCTTACCCAGTCTAGGATTTAAAGTTCCACCCCTCATGGCAATGGCCCTGAGCCTAGGCTTGGTTGCTGGCGCCTATCTGACTGAGGTATTTCGCGGTGCATTCAATTCTGTTGACCCCGTAGAAATTGTGGCAGGACAGGCGATGGGCATGACCCGTATACAGGTTTTGCGTTACATCGAAATCCCTCAAATGCTCCGTTTCTCAATTCCGGGGATGGTCAATGAATTTACATCTGTATTGAAGTATTCCCCGTTTGCCTACACGGTCGGCATTCCAGAAATTACTAAACAAGCAATGACATTAACTGCAACGACACTTCGGGGAATTGAAGTGTACCTAGCGGTAGGCATTCTGTATTTTGCTATTTACCGATTACTTTTAGTTGGCGTTCAGGTAATGAGTAAACGTTATCAATTACCCGATGCAGTGGCTATATGAAAATTCGATCTGTATTTTTTAGAAAGGCTGATTTGTGGCGTTAATTCAAGTGCGTAATCTCGTGAAAGAATTCGCTGGGCAGTCTGTCTTATCCAATGTCAGCCTTGATCTTCAAGAGGGCGAAGTTAAAGTTTTAATGGGATCCTCTGGTAGTGGTAAATCCACTTTACTGCGCTGCTTAAACCGCTTGGTTGAACCAACCTCTGGCTCTATCCAATTTAAGGGTGCAGAAATCACTGGTGCCCATGTCAATGTTAGAGAGTTGCGTAAGCAGATTGGTTTCGTGTTTCAGCAATTTGCTCTGTATAGCCATCTCACCGTATTAGAAAACGTGACTCTGGGTTTGCGTAAATTACAGGGGTTGGGGCTAAGCCAAGCAAATGAAAAAGCCTTATTCGAGCTATCCAAGTTTGAGATGACGGCGCATCAATCTAAGTACCCCTCACAACTGTCTGGCGGTCAAAAACAACGTGTAGCGATTGCGCGTGCTTTGGCAATGGATCCAGCGGTGCTTGTACTTGATGAGCCGACATCTGCACTAGATCCTGTGATGTCACGTGATGTTGCCGATTTAATTAATGGCCTGCATGTTAACGGCATCACCATGATTTGTGTAACCCATGACTTAAGCTTGGCTAAGAACATCTCCGATAGAGTTCTATTTTTAGATAAGGGCGTTATTCGCGCTGATGAAAGAATCGATGTACTTTCAGGCAATCAGGTAGATGCCGATATTCAAGCCTTCTTTGGTGAGAGGGCGGCTAATTAATGGGCGGTTGGCTCTCCTTTCAGCGTGATCTCTATGATCAGTTGCCGCTTATTTTGGCCGGACTTAGGAAAACTTTAGAGCTTGCCGCCTTTATCAGCGTAACGGGATTTTGCTTAAGTATTCTTGTGTTTTATTTAACCCTCAGTAAGTATCGTCTTGTCAGAAGTATTGTTAACGGCTACATTTCTTTTTTCATTGGCATGCCTCTAATCGTTTTGTTATTCCTAATGTATTACGGTTTACCGCAATGGGGTATCAGGCTTTCACCATTTGTCGTGGCTGCCATAGGCTTTACCTTTAATGTTGCTGCTTATAACGCTGCCTATTTGAAGACTGCCTTCAATGGCCTAGACTTAAGTCAGATGGAAGCAGCCAGTGCACAGGGCTTTAGTCCTTTTCGGATATTTCAATTCATTACCCTGCCACAGGTTTTGCGATTGTCGGTACCCGCTTTAACCAATCAGGTTATTGGAAATCTCAAGGATAGTTCAGTATCTTTTTTGATTCAATACACAGAATTTTTTGCAAGAGTTCAGGAATTGGCTGCGACCAATTTTCAGTTTTTTAAAGCTTATCTTTTTGCCGCCTTGGTTTATTTGGCATTGGTTTCGATCATTGTGTTGCTGGCTCGCATGCTTGAAAGGCGTATCCACATTCCGAATACATAATTGCTGGGCAACAAAAAAGGCGCTTGAAGCGCCTTTTTTATGAATTACCGTAATCCAGTTAATCTCTATTGCCACCAACAATACCAAGTAATGCAAGCAAATTGGTGAAGATGTTGTAGACATCCAAATAAATCGCTAATGTCGCCATGATGTAGTTGGTTTCACCACCGTTAATCACGCGTTGAACATCTACCAAAATAAAGGCTGAGAAGATGCCAATTGCCAAAACCATCAAGGTCAACATCAGGGCCGGTAACTGAAGCCAGATATTGGCTACCGAAGCTACGATCAAGAGTAACACTCCAACCATCAACCATTTGCTCAAGCCCATGAAATCGCTTTTGCTTACAGTAGCAATTGTTGCCATTACAGCAAAAATTGCGGCAGTGCCACCAAAGGAAAGCATGATGAGGGCAGCGCCATTGCTATAACTATGAAGAGTGAAGCCCACTAGGCGGGAGAGCATGATGCCCATAAAGAAGGTGAAGCCGAGCAAAAGCAATACGCCAACGCCAGATTCCTTGTTCTTTTCAATTGCCCAGAAGAATCCAAACGCAATTGCCATAAAAACAATGAACCCCATAAAAGGGCTGGCTGAGAATAGGCTGAGATTTAGAGCGACACCCAACCAGGCGCCAATGATGGTTGGGACCATGGAAAGCGCTAATAAGGCATAGGTATTGCGTAATACGCGGTTGCGTACTTGTAGGTTGCTAACTGAGCCGGATTGCCCAAAACCGTAAGAGTTCAGATCACTCATAGTGACTCCTTCTTCATAGTAATTACAAAAGCCCATACAGGGCTGTTAACGTTAAGTATAGACAAAAGCGCCTGAATTCAAGCCCTTACACAAATCCCGGGTAAAAAAGACTACAAATTATGGGGTTATGCCCTGTAAATTCAATAGCTTAGAGTGTGGGGCCTAGGGGTAAATAGGGGGTCTATCGATGTATAATCTGCGGGTCGTTGAAAGTAGGACAAGCAGGGCGGTTTCTTAAGAATATTTTGAGAACGCGCAAAGCCTTCTCATTCAACCAATATCTTTGAAATCACTACTGGAGTTATGCATGGCAATTGAACGCACCCTTTCTATCATCAAACCTGATGCTGTAGCTAAAAACGTTATTGGCAAGATCTATGACCGTTTCGAATCCGCTGGTTTGAAAGTTGTTGCTGCTCGCTTGACACAATTGTCCCGCGCTGAAGCTGAAGGCTTCTACGCTGTTCACGCAGCACGTCCATTCTTCAAAGATCTGGTTGATTTCATGATCTCCGGCCCAGTATTTGTGCAAGTATTGGAAGGCGAAGGCGCGATTTTGAAAAACCGCGATCTGATGGGGGCAACTGATCCTAAGAAGGCAGAAAAAGGCACAATCCGTGCAGATTTCGCTGAATCTATCGACGCAAATGCTGTTCACGGCTCTGATGCTGCTGAAACTGCTGCAAACTCTCCAACACACCTGCAGAAAGTACAGCATGATGGGCGATATTGGTGTGATATGCAAC
>CAIYZI010000026.1 GCA_903930665.1 uncultured beta proteobacterium | reverse complement strand
CAGAGCCTGGATAGCTTGGCGGTACTTTATAAATAACATGACTTTCAAACCATTCATATGATTTTTGGTCAGCTAAGTTATTTACAGCAGTTGGAGATTTTCGTGCATCAATTGGACCACCCATCATGATCATGGATGCGGGTGTTGCTTCGCCAGCTGAGGCCATCAAAGAGATTGCGCCCAAAGTAGGTACAGTTGGCTGGCAAACGGAAATGACATGTAAATCTTTTGCACCAATAGAACGGATGAAGTCTTGAACGTAATAAACGTAGTCATCCAAGCCAAACTCACCAGCTTCAGCAGGAACAATACGAGCATCAATCCAATCGGTGATGTAAACCTTGTGATCCTGCAAGAGAGTACGAACGGTGTCGCGTAACAATGTTGAGTGGTGACCAGAGAGTGGCGCAACTACTAATACTGATGGATCGTCTTTAAGTTTCTTAATGACTTCAACGTCATCAGAGTAGCGTTTAAAGCGAATTAAATTACAGAAAGGCTTAGCTACAGTGGTGATTTCATGAATGGCAACTTCGCGACCATGAGCATTAACAGAGCGAATACCGAACTGAGGCTTTTTGTAGTTCTTGCCTAAGCGATAGAGTAGTTCATAGCTAGCAGCTAGACGCTCGGAACCTGGAACCATTGAAGCTGGATTCGAGGTATTGATAAATGCTTCTGAAGCAGCGCGAGCCCATGAGCTCAGCGGCTGAAGTAATGCTTTTTGAAATTCATGTAACTGATATAGCATGGCGCCTCCTGAAGACCAGTGTAACCGTTTATGACGCTAAAACGCGGGCAATTGCTTGAGCTACCTTATCAATATTCTTGGTATTGAGGGCGGCAACGCAAATACGGCCGGTAGAAAGTGCATAAATGGCATCCTCTTTCTGTAAACGCTCAACTTGCTCTGGCGTTAACCCTGAGTAAGAAAACATTCCGCGCTGAGCGTTAATGAATGCAAAATCTTGTTTTGCGCCAGCGGCAGCCAATTTACTAACTAATGCTTCGCGCATAGATTTAATGCGATCGCGCATTTGCGCTAATTCATCTTCCCAAAGCTTTCTGAGTTCTGGTGAATTCAGAACAGCTGCAGCAATCGCAGCGCCGTGTGTCGGAGGATTGGAGTAGTTTGTGCGAATAACACGTTTGAGCTGAGACATAACGCGTGTTGACTCATCTTTGCTTTGAGTGACAATCGATAAAGCGCCTACACGTTCACCATAAAGTGAGAATGATTTAGAGAATGAGCTTGAAACAAAGAAAGACATGCCGGATTGAGCAAACAAACGCACAGCAACGCCATCTTGTTCAATACCATCGGCAAAACCTTGATAGGCCATATCCAAGAAGGGAATGAGTTCTTTCGTTTTACAGATATCAATCACTTGGCGCCATTGAGCTTCAGTCATGTCCGCGCCAGTTGGGTTGTGGCAGCAAGCATGCAGCAAAACTGTAGTGTGTTTTGGGAATGACTCCAAAGATTTCACCATACCGTCAAAATCAACTCCACGGGTCTTGCTATCAAAATAGGCATATTCGATCACATCAAAACCAGCAGATTCAAAAATACCGCGATGGTTTTCCCAGGTTGGATTGCTAATAGCTGCAGGTGCATTCAAATTTAAGCGCTTAATAAAGTCAGCGCCTACTCGTAAAGCGCCAGTACCGCCAATACATTCTGCTGTGACAACGCGACTATCTTTGATCAATGAAGAATCAGCGCCAAAAAGAAGAGTCTGTACGGCGAGGTTATATGGATTTGGGCCTTCAATAGGAATGTATCCACGAGGAGAGTGCTTGGCCACCAACTCTTCTTCTGCCTGAATAACCGCTTTAAGAAGGGGGATTTTGCCTTCATCAGTGTAATAAACGCCCACACCCAAGTTGACCTTGTCTGCACGTTGATCGGCGACATAGGCTTCGGTGAGGCCAAAAATAGGGTCTTTAGGGGCTAATTGAACGGATGTGAAGAGTGTCATTTGGAGTCAGTTGGGGGGTGATTAAAGGGTATTTGAGTGTTAATTGACGTTAAATTCAGTTAAATTTAGGTAAATAGGCTTGTTTTCGAGCCAGATTGAGCTATTTTCAAATAAAAACGGCAAAATCAATGTTTATATAAAAATCGCTGTGAAGAAATCTCACATGTGAAATGATAGCTGAGATGCCCCCTAAGTTGCCTAAAACTTCCCCAAATTTACAAGTTGTAGAAAGTAAGAAAACTCCTGTAGCTGACCCGCTGGGTGAGGTTGGTCACGAGCTTGATCCGGCTAAGTTTGTCAATTTCCCTGACTCTCCGTACCATCTTTATCAGCCTTTCCCTCCTGCAGGGGATCAGCCAGCTGCAATAGACACTTTGGTAGCTGGGATTGAGGATGGCTTGACCTTTCAGACCTTATTGGGCGTGACTGGCTCAGGTAAGACCTTCACGATGGCCAATGTGATTGCCAGGACTGGTCGTCCCGCTATCATTTTTGCCCCCAATAAGACCTTGGCAGCTCAGCTTTATAGTGAATTTCGGGAATTTTTTCCGAAAAATGCAGTTGAGTATTTCGTCAGTTATTACGATTACTACCAACCAGAAGCTTATGTTCCTCAGCGGGATTTGTTTATTGAGAAGGATTCTTCAATCAATGAACATATTGAGCAAATGCGCTTGTCTGCAACCAAGAGTTTGCTAGAGAGACGCGACGTCATTATTGTTGCCACTGTTTCGGCAATTTACGGTATTGGTAACCCGGGCGATTATCACAGTATGGTGATGACATTGCGTCCTGGTGACAAGATGAGTCAACGTGATATTTTGATTCGCTTAATTGCAATTCAATATGACCGCAATGAAACCGATTTCAAGCGCGGTGTATTTCGTGTGCGCGGAGATACGATTGATATCTTTCCGGCAGAACACAATGAGTTAGCTGTTCGTGTTGAATTGTTTGATGATGAGATTGAAAGCTTGCAGTTTTTTGATCCCTTGACGGGACGCATTCGTCAAAAGATTCCGCGTTTTACGGTTTATCCAAGTTCACATTACGTTACTCCACGTGATACGGTTCTAAAGGCTATTGAAACCATCAAGATTGAACTGCGTAATCGTTTGGATGAATTCGTCAAAGATGGCAAATTAGTTGAGGCTCAGCGTTTAGAGCAGCGCACTCGATTTGATTTGGAAATGCTAAACGAACTTGGTTTTTGTAAGGGCATTGAGAATTACTCTCGTCATCTCTCTGGAGCCATGCCGGGCGAGGCTCCGCCAACCCTGGTGGATTACTTGCCAAATGATGCATTGATGTTTTTAGATGAAAGCCATGTCCTCATTGGACAGCTCAATGCGATGTACAACGGAGATAAATCTCGTAAACATACGTTAGTGGAATTTGGTTTTCGCCTGCCTTCAGCAATGGATAATCGCCCATTGAAATTTACTGAATTTGAAACCAAAATGCGGCAAACTATTTTTGTTTCTGCAACTCCAGCAGATTACGAAAATACACACACAGGTCAAGTGGTTGAGCAAGTCGCTAGACCAACGGGATTGGTTGATCCAGAAATTGAAGTGTTGCCAGCAAGCACACAGGTTGATGATTTATTGAGTCAGATTCATGACCGCGTCAAAGTAAATGAGCGTGTTTTGGTAACGGTGTTGACTAAACGTATGGCTGAACAGCTGACCGATTATTTATCTGATCATGGGGTGAAGGTTCGCTATGTTCACTCTGATATTGATACTGTTGAGCGCGTGGAAATTTTACGGGATCTTCGCTTAGGTGTATTTGATGTATTGGTGGGAATTAATTTATTGCGTGAAGGCCTGGATATTCCAGAGGTTTCATTGGTGGCAATTTTAGATGCCGACAAAGAAGGCTTCTTGCGATCTGAGCGTAGCTTGATTCAGACAATTGGCCGTGCTGCTCGAAATGTCCGAGGTAAAGCCATTTTGTATGCGGATCGCATTACTGATTCGATGCGACGTGCCATGGGTGAGACTGAGCGACGTAGAACGAAGCAAATTGCTTTCAATAAAGCCAATGGTATTGAGCCCAGAGGGGTTCAAAAGCGCATTAAGGACATTATTGATGGGGTTTATGACGTCAAAGAGAAGCGCTCAGAGATGCTAGTAGAGCAGGAGCGGGCTCGCTATGAGGATATGGGTGAAAAAGAGCTGGCGGGCGAAATTAAGCGTTTGGAGAGGCAGATGAATGCCGAAGCTAAGAATTTGGAGTTTGAAAAGGCTGCCGCAACCCGGGATCGCCTGACAAAAGTCAAAGAAATGGCCTTTGGCGCCAGATCTCAAGATGGTGTGTAGTCTCAATCCTTGGGACTTTTGGGATAATTCCCGAGCAGATTAGTGGGGTATATGGTAAAGTTGAGCGGAATGGTCGGGTATTACCCGCCTGACTGTTAGCTGTCCATAACAATCCATTACCAAGGTGACATATGAGACTTACAACCAAAGGCCGTTTTGCTGTAACTGCAATGATCGATTTAGCCCTGCGTGAAACGCAAGGGCCTGTAGCTTTGGCCGCAATAAGTCAAAGACAAAAAATTTCCCTTTCCTACTTGGAACAATTGTTCGGCAAATTACGCCGTGACCATATTGTTGAAAGTACGCGAGGGCCAGGTGGCGGTTACACCTTGGCGCGCAAATCCGAAGAGATTAGCGTGGCTGACGTAATCCTCGCCGTGGATGAGCCTCTTGATGCCACCCAATGTGGCGGTAGAGGCAACTGTCACAGTGACGAAGAAAACAATGGTCGCTGTATGACGCATGATCTTTGGTCCAACCTGAATTTCAAGATGGTTGAGTATCTGAGCTCTGTTTCATTACGCGACTTAGTGCAACAACAAGAGGGGCGTGGCATTTTGCTTCATGACATGCGCCATAAAAAGATCAAAGTTGAAGGTGTTAAAGCTGAAAAGCCAATGCCTACAATTCCTGTGAAGAAGGAGATAGCGCCAAAGCGCCATCTCGTGAACTCCGTATTTAACCTGGCCGAGCAAATTGCTAAAGCCTAACTAATCAGCCTAACTCAGCAAAGTACATTAATAAGCAAATCATGAATGCACCTCAAGTTACCTCGCAAGAACCGGTTCCTATGTTTAGCCCTAAGCACTTTCCGGTGTACATGGATTACTCGGCAACCACGCCGATAGATCCTCGTGTGGTGGACAAGATGTTGCCTTACTTGCGCGAGCAATTTGGCAATGCAGCATCGCGAAGTCACGCTTATGGCTGGGCTGCGGAAGAGGCTGTTGAATGGGCGCGTTCAGAAGTTGCTCAATTGGTGCATGCCGACCCAAGAGAAATTGTATTCACTAGCGGTGCTACTGAAAGTATTAATTTGGCTCTAAAGGGCGCGGCCCATTTTTATAAAGACCGTGGTAATCACATCATTACCGTTAAAACCGAACATAAGGCAACTTTAGATACCTGTCGTGAACTTGAGCGTGAAGGTTATGAAGTTACCTATCTTGATGTATTGCCAAATGGATTAATTGACTTTGCTCAACTAGAGGCGGCAATGAAGCCAGGGACTATTTTGGCATCGGTGATGTATGTCAATAATGAGATTGGCGTGGTGCAAGATATTTCTCGTATTGGAGATTTGTGTAGATCCCGGGGTGTAATTTTTCATGTGGATGCAGCGCAAGCTACTGGTAAGGTTGAAATAGATTTGGAGAAGATCAAGGTTGACTTGATGAGTTTCTCTGCACATAAGAGCTATGGTCCAAAAGGTATTGGCGCATTGTTCGTACGTCGTAAGCCCCGTATTCGTATTGAGGCCCAAATTCATGGTGGCGGTCATGAGCGAGGTATGCGTTCTGGTACTTTGGCAGTTCATCAAATCGTCGGCATGGGTGAAGCCTTCCGCATCGCTCGGGTTGAAATGGACGATGAAAATAAGCGAATTCGCGCCTTGCGTGATCGTCTATTGGCAGGTCTTAAAGATATCGAAGAAGTCTATGTGAATGGGGATATGGAGCATCGTGTTCCCCATAATCTGAACATTAGCTTTAATTATGTTGAGGGCGAGTCGATGTTGAT
>CAIYZI010000025.1 GCA_903930665.1 uncultured beta proteobacterium | reverse complement strand
GGGTGGTCGTTTCGTTACAGTAGCAGCCTGTTGAACGAAAATAAAAAGAGCTGCAAACCCAATCTGAAGGCGCTTCTATGCGTCACTCAAGAGCCGAGAATCTCCCGAGAGACCCAAGAAGTGAAAGAAATGCCCGCCATCAAAACGATGATGATATTTCCCCAAACTAAAGCCCGGTCACCGGGTGACATTTTTTGGATCATCAGTAACCCACCCTATGGCATCCGAATTCCGCTCCGCCTGTAGCCGTTGATGTGAGACCGCTTGATTGAACATTGCATCCAATTGTTTGGCCAGCTAAAACGGTTAATTCTTTTCCAATCCCAAGCCCTGATACTGTTGAAGATGAACCTCCTGTTAATACTCCTACAGATGACCCGGCCACCGCGAATTGAAGGTTGACATAGTTTGCGGATGCGAATGCCGCTTGAATAGCGCAGTCGCAGTGATACGTCCCGGTGTAGGGCGCGGTCGCCAGCCCGGTGCTTGTGTTCATGATGTTCATCGTATCAACAAGTTTGGTGGGGTTAATAATGAGAGCCGCAGAGGAAGTGACCGTCTGCGTACTTCCGTAGTAATCAAAAGCAACAGTAGGCGGAGCTTGAACTTGACTTCCACCTGGAACTTTCGCAATCGAGAAAATTGCTCCGTTAGAACTAGGCGCTCCACCTGTTAAAGTAATGCCGCCTGGATTACCAGCATAGACGTTATCGCCAGCGTTCAATTGAATAATGACGTTACCACTTCCAACTCCGGTGGTGCTCACCACAGCCGAGAATAAACTGTAAAAAGATCCGTTCTTATACAGAGTGATATTATTTGATCCAGTCGTGGCGAGACCACTGAATGAAACAGAATAAAATCCAGTCTGAGGAGCCGTGCAAGCAAACGATGCTCCGGTGACGCACATCCCACTTGAATCGAAAATTTTCGTATCAAACGGCACATGCGTTGAAGAGCTGTTGGTACTCAAGTAGTAACTTGCTGCTATTGAAAGATTTTGAGAATCGGTGGAGACCTGAGTGTTAGAGGACCATCCGACGATAGGTACACTGATGTGAATCGAGATATTGTTGCCTGAAGTGAAAGACGTGCTCGCAGTTCCGGGAGTCAGTCCAGCAAGCGTACTACTTTGCAATCCTATGCTAAAAGTGGAAGAATTAACGTTAGGGGCAATGGCGACAAAACTAGCTGCCGTCACTTCGCTAGTCGCGACCTCACCAATCACCGTATTATTATTTGTCGAAAGAATCCCTGAAACGTTCATTGTGACGTTCGCATTTCCGCCTTGATAACCGACGGTAATACCCATATTCACAGATGTAGTTGTTCCCGAGGTGAATGATATTTGTGCTTCTAAGTTAGCGCCCACTCTGCGTGAATAGGCAACTACGTTCGTTGGGGTGCCAAATCCAGTGAACGTTGGTGTGTATGCAACCCAATCGGTTCCGGCATATCCTTGTGGAGTGGAAATTGGACCAACATAAAAGTCATCAAAAGCAACTCCGAAAAGACCAGTGCTCGCGTTGGCATTGTAAACGACGAAACGAATGTTTGCTGTAGTTGGTCCCGTTTGAAATCCGCCGTTACAGATTCCGGTTCCAGAGCTTTGTTGGAAGCAAAAATTTCCCCAACTAGAAAGCCAAGTCGAGTTTGTTACATCGTATGCTGCCCAAGCGAGAGAGTTCGAACTTGTGCCGGACCAGTTCAATGCGCTCGCTCCAGAGGTAACGCTGTAGTAAAACTTGACACCAATTGCTTGAGCTTGGTCTTCTGGGTCGATCGCATAAGAGCTGGATGCGAGCATGTTTCCAGCGGTCGATGCAGTGCCTGAAAAATATCTCAGTGAGTAAGCTCCAGCGAGAGGGGGAGTGTAAACGCTGATCGAAAGATTTCCACTCGCACCGCTTCCGAAAGTAGGAGATCCGGTAGGGAGTCCATTTGTTAGAGTCCCGATTGTACCGAGGGACCAGCCAGTCGTGGCATTATTCTCAAAATCGGCATATTGGATGTAATTCTTTCCAGGCTTACCGTTTTGAGTGATTGTTGCAACAGTGCCATTGTGGTAAATGGTTTGATTAGGAAATAAGGTTTTGAAAGTGGTTACTGCATTCGAGTCACTAGCACCTTGATTCGAGGTTGGTGGGAGCCCCGCTAAAGCCAATTGACTAAAAATAAAAAGCCCTAAAATAATTTTAGTTAAATTTTTCATTATTTTGCGATCCATTGAATGTCATAGTTTTGAGTTCCGCTTTCAGCAACTATGCTAACGTTTGCTCCGATTGGAACGAAACCTGTGTCTCGACCGGGTTGGAGTTGCTGACCAAGAGTGGTCGTCGCCGTTCTGCCTACAGCCCATCGAATATTCGCGGTAGAAGTGTCCAGGCATTGAAGAATAAATCCAGTAGCATTCGTGGGAGCGGTGAGTGTTACCACAGTTGATACTGTTGCCGCTGCCGCCGATCCCGAACCAGTCACGGCAGGAGTAAACGCTATTCCGTTATTTGGAGAAATTGCAACGACAAGAGCAGGATCGGTAGCAACTGCCGCTGTGCTCGCCGCTTTCACAGCTGCGATATTTGTCCCATCAGTATTCTTAGTAAATAAAGCATTTGTTAAAGTGTTGTTGTTGGGAGAAAGCGCGACAACCAAAGCCGGATCAGTCGCAACGGCCGCTGTCGACGCGGCCTTCACCGCGCCGGTATTGGTTCCATCAGTAATTTTCGATGTCCAAGCATTCGCAACTGTGTTTGCCGTCCCTTGATTTACGGTACCGATTGTCGCGGAACTGGTTCCTAATATTTGACGACCACTCGAATCGAGCTGAATTGCGGCTTGTTGACCCGTCGTTAAAGTCGGTAAAGTAGTATTAAAAATTCCGC
>CAIYZI010000024.1 GCA_903930665.1 uncultured beta proteobacterium | reverse complement strand
CACAGTCCTTGGATGCGTATGCCTTTTTAATGCCGGGAGTTTTGTATTTTTAGGGGGCATTTTTGACCCAGATATTGATGGTTTTGCAGCAACTATTGGTGTGTTCGTACTTCTTATTGTGGGATTTATTTTTATGATTCCGATGTACCAATATGTTGCCAATCAACCAGCATCAGTAGATCGGATTTCGGAGGCGGTGACAGATTGCCCAGCATTAAAAGATAGCTTACTGAAGCTTAATCGTGTGGTTTTGGTGCGCGAACTACTTGCTCTAGAAGCAGATTGCGAAAAGAGCAACAATCGAATCTTATTAGAGCAACAAAAGGCTGCTGGCTTAAATTAAATGGGGCACTATGAATAAATTAATCAAAAAAATCAATCTCATCATTTGGCTTCTTGTTACATTGTTGATCGTTGTAGTTGTGTGGGCATTTTCATCGACCCATGGCCATTGCGTGAGCTTTGGAAATTTTGATCTTGTATGCGCCGATCCTATCCAGCCGAAGATTGGATATTTAGAATGGGGTGACTGGGATCACTTATTTAACAGCACATGGGGATTTGCTGGCGCTCTAGCATTTATATGCTTAGTTATTTATTGTGTTTTACATATCTTAGATTTATTGAGGAGTGAAAAATGAGATCAAAATGTAAACCTTTAGCTTATGCTGGTGCCTTGGCAATAATTTTGCTTTCATTGGGTGGGTGCAGCAAAGCCAAAGATGAGTTTATTGGTTTTTATAAAACTCAAGCTGGCTATATTCAGCCATCTGAAATAGTTTTGCCAGCGGGAACTATGGTTGAAATTGGCGGAGTTACTTCAATCGTTTCTGGATTTAGTAATTGCCCCCAAGATGGCTGGTATTGGGGGCATCCTCAAACTGGAGATAAATGCGTTGTCATATCTAAAGACAATAAATTACTGCAAGTTTTAGTTTATCAAAAAGACGGGCAGTCAAAACAGGCTGAATGGAGTGTAGTGCGTAAAGATGGCGGCATTTTCTTGAAAGATTCATCTGGCGCTCCTGTGATGAGGGTGAGCCATGAATAAACTAATCAGAAGCTTTTTTCATTGACTGCTAACTAAAGGAATAAAAAATGAATCCAGTTAAAAAATATAATTATTGTTTAAAGACTGTCGTTGCAATACTATCCCTAACTTTTGTTTCAATACCTGTTGTTCTGTTTTCAAAACAGTCCAGTATGCTAGGCGTGTGGAATTTGCTTCCACTTAATCTATTCATATTCGAATTATTGGTCTTTATCCCTATCTATATGTATTACGTTGAGCGCGCATTAGATGCTCAAGCGATAAAACTTATTTTAAGAGATTATCCAGAACTCCAATCGTGGTTTGAAACTCATCTAGATGGAAATAATTTGGTAAATCTTAATATGGTGCAAAAGGCTATATCAAAAATAGTATCGGAAGAGGCTGAACTGAAAAGAGTTAAAAAGAAGAATGCCCTCTTAGAAGAGCAGAGAAGGGCTTTCAAATGAAGCCACAAAAAATAGCTAATCTTCAAACGCGCATGGACTGGTATCAGAATGAGCGCAAGACTTGGTTCAAACAGTCGGCACTCTTTTTGCTGATAGTGGCATTAGTGACTTATGCGTTTTATTACCTAGCTATGAATATAGCCCCCGCCGTTGGATTTAATCCAGATGAAGAGGCTAAATACATTATTCCAATTCTTGGCTTAGCTTTTTTCTTATTTGGTATTGGAACAGCAAATCCATTTCCTAAAAAGCCCACGCAATTAGATGTTGAGAAAGATCAAGCTTTACGACGCGCTCATGGCATGAGCGATGAGGTGGAAAAATGAATAATTATTGGTTCTATGTAATGGTTCGCGAAACGAAGCATATTACCCTTTATGGCCCGTATTCTTATGAACAATGTATTGAGGAGCGCGAAAAGGTGAAACGTTGGGCATCATCTCCTGAGTTTTATTACAGCCCCTGGTTTAATGCTGAAAATGAAGATAAAGCGTTGGATAGGGCAAGAATGCATGAAGATTAAGCAGTAATACTTAGAAATGTAAGAAATTAAAGGAAGCAAAATGGATTCCCAAGAAAATATCACCTTATCAGAAATTAATAAAGCCTTTGAGGATTTCGCAATATTTTGCGAAACCAATCTTTCTGTTTTAAAGCAGTGCCGAAAGGTTGGATTTCAAATTGGAGCATCTTCTTTTGTGATTGAAAATCTCCGGCGCGGCAACGAACTAAGAAGGCAAGCGGTTGAAAATCTTTTGCCAACTGATAATGTTAAGTATTTCCAAAGACCCGAAAGTTCAGTAAGAGGTTCAACTGATCTACTTAAGGACTTCTCGTGGGCTATAGATCTAATGGTGTGAATTCCAAAGGTAATTTCTAATGAACAAACAGTTTTCTCCATTTTTACAGCGTT
>CAIYZI010000023.1 GCA_903930665.1 uncultured beta proteobacterium | reverse complement strand
ATGATCTGGCTATCGGTAAATTTAGAACGCTTCATGTAGAACTCCTCTAATTGAGAAAATTCTACCTTTAAGGCCGATTAACCTTGGGGAGGATTACCAGGGCAATCTATCTATTGGGGTTTGCTGGTGATATGTACTACACACCAACCACACAGAAAGAAAAACGACTTAGGAATTTCTCCCTAAGTCGTTGATTTCATTGGTGGGCCCACCAGGACTTGAACCTGGGACCAAAGGATTATGAGAAGAATAACCCTTATTGGAGCCTTATAAAATATAGCTTAGACGCTAATTAAGCAAAGTGTAGAAGCGAATGTAGAAGCAGTTTGTGAAATTATTAGATTTATTTTTTAATTCTTCTACAGCTGCACTTCTGCAACAATTTATCAAAGTGTATTAACTCAAATTGACAGCAATTCGTTCAAACGATTTGTGTACTTGTTTCTATTTGAATTCGCATTCGTTAAGCCTATCTACACTTTAAAATAAAAATACATAGCAATACGTTTGAAACGATTTGTCGCGAGAGATAAACAGTTTATATATGCAATATAAAACTACTCAGAATAAAATACCTGCTCAGCCCTATGATCCTCAATAAACTCAAAATGAACAGTCCTCTTAATCGCATCCATTAAAGGTACTGGCGGAGTGAAGCCAGTCGAATCAATGGCTGACTCATATACTGAATTTGCACAAAACTTTTTAACTCTAATTGCACTGATGGCAAATTTTTTTTTAGTAATTTTTGCGATAAGATCGAAAACAAATCCAACTAAAAAACCAATAGAGAATGGGAGTCTAAATCTAGTGGGGGCGGCTCTGCCCAATAAGTAATTGACATGAGCAACGAGAGCATTCATTGTGAAATCAGGCTTATCAATATAGTTGTAGATATGCACTCCCGTTTTGAAATTTAATGAATATTCCAGAAAAGCTGCGACATTTTCAACGTAAGCCATTGACTTTCGGTTTGCGCCATCACCAACCATTACAAATTTTCCAGAGGCAATTTGCCTAAGGAGATTAAAAACATTTCCCCTGTTTCTCTCTCCAAAAACTACAGTTGGACGAATGATGACAAGAGTCCTTTTAAGAGGATCTTCAGCCTGCCATTTTATGTAGACTTGTTCCGCTTCCCACTTAGTTCGACCATAGTCATTAAAAGGAGCAATTGCACCTGATTCATCAATCCCAGGCTGAGCAAATCCATATACCGCCACTGAACTCGTAAATATAATTTTATTGACGCTCCTGGATCGTGCTAAATCACAAATATTTTTTGCACCATTTACATTAACCTCATCATATAGACTTAGCGGCCGAACGTCATCGCGATGTTCTGCGGCAAGATTAATAAACGCAATAGGCTCTGTAGAAAAATTCAGGGTCAATGGCTGACGAACATCGGCACTCAACACCTTATCAGGAAAAAATCCACTCGGGGCTTTGTCAACAATCTCAAATGATTTGTTAGATTGGAAAAGTCGCAGAGAAAGTCTTGTCCCAATAAAACCACTACCACCGATAATTGCAATCATTGCTTAATTGATGATCCACATAATGTTTTCATTACCATATGCCCAAACATTAGATGCACATCCTCACATAACTGCATATCAAATGACTCTACCCAAACAGCGTTTTTAGAAAGTTCTTTTAACTTACCACCGTCATAACCCACAATAGCCAAAGTGTTGCCACCAATACTATTTGCATACTCAACAGCTTTTAGAATATTTGATGAATTTCCACTACCGCTAATAGCAACCAACAGATCACCTTCGTCCATAATTGCCTTTAACTGTCCAGCAAAGACTTCATCATAGGATATATCGTTACCATAAGCTGTAATTAAGCCTATGTTATCGCAGAGAGAAATTCCTCTGAATTTTTTGCCAGTAGCCAAATTGACCATCTTATTCCAGTCTGTAATATAGTGAGAAGCTGTTGATGCGCTCCCCCCATTGCCACAGGTAATAATTTTTTTTCCACGTTCAAATGCACTGCGGATAATATTAATCCCCATTTCAAATTCATTTATGTTCAACTTGGAAAAAAGTAATGAATGAGAAAAGAAATAATTTTGTATAGTAAATTCAATTGATTCCATAAGTTAGCCTAATTTTGATATGAATTTTGTTTATTTGGATAGGATGATAAAAATGCAAGAATGAGCCAATAAAATAAATAACCAAGTATATTGTTTGAAGAAATACAAGAGGCAAACATTGCTAAAAGCGAACCACTCATTATATGCGGGACATTCTTATTCATTATAAATAATATAATATATCTTAGCAAAAGAATAGTACCTATAAAACCTAACGAAGCAAGTAGAAAAAATAATTGATCGATTCCCCTAGTGATGCCGTATCCGAAGCCAACAAGCGGGGATAAGGAGAATAAATCTAAAGAGTTAAACATACCAACTAAACGATCATCAACTGATCCATCATTACCACCCGATAATGCATTGATCCGAGCATACATAGTTATGCCCACTACCAAGGCTCCAACCAAACTTAAAAGAGAATATGCGAGCAATAATTTCAATCCCTTTTTCCGCTCTATATAAACAGCAATTACCCAAATTATTACTGGAATAGCTATGATGTACGATAAAGATCGAATCATATATATTTGAGTTAACAACAAAAATATTAAAAAATATCTAGCGAATAAGCTTGATATAAAAAATTTATTTCTGAAATAAGCCCAAATTATGGGCGTTTGGAAGGCTAGATAATAAGAATATTCAGAAGGCTCTGGAAAAACTGAAGAAACTCGATGTTCATCTTTGAATCTATCATAAGTGAATCCCGTAGAAATGCT
>CAIYZI010000022.1 GCA_903930665.1 uncultured beta proteobacterium | reverse complement strand
GGCGCGCAGTTAACAATGCAATTAAATTCGGCAAAAATCAAAACGGGAATCTTGCGTAGCATCTTACGTTTGACTCCTTTAATTTTGATGGGTATCCTAACCTTGTCTACTTTTTGGCTGGTTAAGAAGAGCGCGCCACCAGAGGGTCCCGCCATAGAAAGGGTTCGACTTCATGAGCCTGATTACACGATTAAAGATGGGTCTCTCTCAGCTTTGAATGAATTGGGAAATACTAAATATCGACTTTTAGGTAAAAAGGTAACCCACTATGATGACGATGCCTCGATTGATATCGTCACACCAAGAATGCGCCTTTTCCAGGCCCAAAAAGCACCAGTAACCGTGAAATCCGATACGGGCCATCTTGATGGAGATCTCACCATTTTGGATTTGGTAGATAACGCTCAAATATTTCGTCCTGCTCAATCTGCTACTGAAACGGAGCCGGCAACCCTGCGGATGCTTGCCAAATCTTCTTATTTCAAAGTACTGATTAATGATGACGTCATTGAAACAGATCGACCCATCACGCTTGAACAAGGCATGTCTGTGATGAACTCTACCGAAGGCGGCACATTCAATAACGTCGAGCAAAGCATGATTCTCTCTGGGCAAGTAAGGGGGCGAATAGAGCGCCTACCCAAAGGAGATCAACCATGAAGGTCTTATTTGCTGCCGCCCTTCTTCTCATTGCTGCCACTCCTATTATTTCCTTCGCTGAAAAGGCAGACCAAGATAAGCCAATTATTCTTGAGGCCGAGAAAGTATCAGTCAATGATGTTCAACAAGTCTATGAACTTGATGGCCAAGTATTACTTATCAAAGGCAGCATTATTGTTACTGGCGAACAAGGCAACATTAAAGTTGATCCTGAGGGTTATGAGTATGTGGATGTCAAAGGCAGTCCTGAAACAGCAGCAACCTTCAGACAGCGACGCGAAGGCTTAGCCGATGAATTTATGCAAGGCCGCGGCAATCAAGTTTCATACAATGCCAAAACAGAACTACTTACCCTGACTGGGGATGCTAGCTTAAAGCGCCTATTGCAGATGCAATTATTAGATCAATTACGTGGCTGGAAAATTGAGTACGATGATGTCAAGCAGTACTATCGTGTATCACCACCTGAAAATGCAAAACCGGAGGATCTACCTTTGGCTAGAGCCATTCTTTCACCAAGACGAAAAGCCACACTAGAGAAATGACAGTAGATTCAGCTATCGCTAATGGCCCTGCCATATTAAGTGCGCACCACCTTCAAAAGCGTTATGGCTCTAGAACGGTTGTACGTGATGTTTCCATTGAGGTGAAATGCGGTGAAGTTGTAGGCTTGCTTGGGCCCAATGGTGCAGGTAAAACCACCTCCTTTTACATGATCGTCGGACTGGTTCCCTTGGATGGAGGCAACATTAATCTAGATGGTGCCGATATCACCCATTTACCGATCCATGAGCGTGCCCGAATGGGTCTTTCTTATCTACCACAAGAAGCTTCTGTTTTCAGAAAGCTCAATGTTGCTGAAAATATCCAAGCAGTATTGGAATTGCAAGTTCAAGGCGGCAAACGCCTCAGCAAAGCGGAGATTGAACATCGTTTAAACGAACTCTTAGGCGAACTCCAAATTAGCCACCTCAGAAACAATCCAGCCCTCTCTCTTTCTGGAGGCGAAAGACGTCGCGTTGAGATTGCTAGGGCATTGGCATCCCAGCCTAAATTTATTTTGCTAGATGAGCCGTTTGCTGGTGTTGACCCCATTGCAGTTGGTGAAATTCAACGTATTGTGCGATTCCTACGCGACCGCCAAATCGGCGTCTTAATTACCGACCATAATGTTCGGGAAACTCTGGGTATTTGCGATCATGCTTACATCATCAGTGAAGGCAGTGTTTTAGCTGCTGGCAAGCCAGATGAAATCATTCAAAATGATGCCGTAAGAAGGGTGTACTTAGGCGAAAACTTCAGAATGTAATCCTAAGGCTAATTGCAATTAGCCAGTGAAAAAATAAAACTTCTTTTCCCCCTTGGTTTTAAAGTCAATCGCTGATACGCTGGAGGTTGATGAAATTGCTTTGGAAAGATAATTACCGAAAGTACAGGGGTTTGCAAGGCCCTCTGCCAATATGCCTGCGTATGTACATTTCAAAGGAGCTGCTGATGAATTTAAAAATTAATAGCCGTCATATTGAGGTTACCCCAGCCATGCGTACTCACCTTGAAACAGGCTTAGGCAAAATTCGCAAGCACTTTGATCATGTTCTTGATGCCTCCGCTTTTTTGATTATTGATAACGCCAAAGAAAAAGATAAGCGTCAAACTGCAGAAATTACCCTTCATCTAAAAGGCAAAGAACTTTTCGCTGAAGCCCACAACGCTGATCTTTATCATGCAATGGATGCAGTGGTT
>CAIYZI010000021.1 GCA_903930665.1 uncultured beta proteobacterium | reverse complement strand
TGAATTTCAGCTCTTAATAGATTTACATAAGCTTGTCTTGCATTGGCCACTGCTTTTAATAACGCAAGCTGAGAATGCTCCAATTCTTCCTTAGAAACTGCAGCATCACCACGAAGCGCGTTGCGTTTTAGATAATCCGCATTAGCATTGCGCAGATCAATATCCGCCTTCTCCGAAGCAATTTTCACTTCTGTGGGATCAATTTTAAAAAGAACTTGACCCTCCTTTACGGACTGAGTCTCAGAAACGTTTACGGTAGATACCGCTCCATCAACCAGAGCCACAATTTGCACTTGAGAGCCGGCAACATAAGCATCATCAGTAGATTCCGTATTTCTACTAAAAATGAACCAATAAGCTAAAGAAAGAACGGATACAGCAATCAAGGCTATCAGAAAAATTCTGAAGGCCTTAGGACGATTAAATTTTTTATTTTCGGATGAGTTATCCATAAATGAATTCTTTATTTCAATGATTAATGAGATTTATTGTTATCTTGTAGATAGGAGCCACCCAAGGCCTGAACTAACACCACATTTGCCGTTAGCATCTTTGCTTTCGCATCCGCATAGTTTTGACCTTGCTGGAGATAGAATTCTTCCATTGCAAATACAGCTTCTTTAGAGCTAATACCTACATCACTTCTACGTTTAGTGATTTCATAATTGGACTTGGCACTTTGGTAAGTAGAAGCATAGCTTTCGTAATTGGCTTGCGAACTTTTTATCGAGCCCATACCATCAGCGACTTCTCTAAGAGCTTGGACAAGCTGTTCTTGATAATTTGCGACGGCTTGATTTCTACTGGCTTCTTTACCCGTAATATTTGCCGCAATTGCGCCACCATCAAAAATTGGCAAACTGATTGCTGGCCCCAGGCTAAATTGCTGACTCTTACTAGCAAATAATTGCGACAAACCAAACGATTGAACACCAATAAATCCCGCTAAATTTATATCTGGTAAATATTCTAAATTTGCGCCATCTAGCTGAAGTTTTGCAACATCAATTTGACTTAATAAGGCCTGCAAGTCTGGCCTTCGTTCAAGCAAATTAGATGGAATGATTGCGGGAAGGTTCAGAGCATTCCCTTTGATTTCTGGCGCCTTAAGAGACTCACCCCAAGATGGGCCCTCTTGAACTAATGCGCCTAGTTGATGTTGGATCATTTTGACACTCAGATTTGCTTGACTCAAATTGACCTGCGCAGTTTCGTACTCAACTTTTCGCTGATTCACCATCATTGCATCTACCAGTCCAACTTTTTGTTTCTCTTGGGCAATTTGATACAGACCCTTTTTAGCCTCTACATCTCTTGAATACAGTGCCTGAGCTTGGATCATGCGATCGTAATCGAAGTACACGCGCACAATGGTTGTAGATAGCAAAAGTTCTGAAGCCTTGTGATTAGCTTTAGCTGCTAACACTTGGTTTTTGGCTGCATCAAAATACTTCTTTTGTTTTCCCCAAATATCCAAAGACCAATTCAAAGAAGCATTCACTAAACCATAGCCTGTATAGACTGGCATACCTGGAACAAAAATATAATTTTGAGATAACTGCTGACGATCTACCTGACCTCCAATGCCAATTTGAGGTAAGAAGCTAGCTTTTTCGGTATCGAGCATTGCCTGGGCCGCAACAATTCTTGCACCAGAAATTTCTAGGCTTGGAGAATGGCTCATTCCCAAGCTCACCAACTTATCTAATTGTGGATCTCCAAATGCAATCCACCACTGATCTTGAATTTGACTCGCATTCTGATCCAACTGTCGCTCGAGAACCTCCAAAGGCTTGATTGACTGTTCAGGCAGACTGTCCCTTGGAAACAGAGCGCATGAAGATAACAATAAGCCGAAAACCAACATAACAAGAATTTTTGCCATATTCATCATGTAACTCAAAATGCCTCCTGTAGAGAGGTCAAGTTATTCTTTTCTATTCTAGATAAGAAATCTTTGAACTGCTCAAACTCTTTAGGGCTAAAGCCGGCCAAAGATTGGTTTAATAAACCGCATAAACGAAATGGGATTAATTTTGCCAATTTTTTTCCGGCTAGAGTTAAAGACAAATGAATAACCCGTCCATCTTTTTTAGATGGTATTTTTTTTATCAAATCCATAGATTCCAATTTGTGAATCATTCTGACGGTGGCAGCTGCATTACTACCCAGTAGGTGAGAGATAGAGGAAATCGTCGCCCCTTCCGTATGAGCGACCATCATCAATACACTCATTTGAGATGCCGTAATCCCAAGATCAGCCAGCCTCGCATCTGCCAAACGCTGATAGATCGACTTATTTCGCACCATGAGATAAACAACACTACCCTGCAGGCGATAACTATCCGGGGTATAGAACTCAGATATAGGTAGGGATGTGGTTTTCATAGAATTAGTTGACTAGTCAACTAATTCTATAGGATTCCATAAAACTTTGTCAGAACACAAATAAATGCCTAATAATTGACTTCATTGCTTCTCATTGGCACTTATACGCCATCTTTTTAGCCCTCCCTTTAGAAAGGGGAATGGGTAGATCTTTAAACTTGATCTTCCTCAATGACGGCCCATGTGCTATCACCCAATTTTTTGACTGCCATCGAATAGGTCCAATAACTTGGAATGCCACAACTCCAATCTTGAGGTCCATTCTGAATCAGCACATTGACGGCATTACGCTCGTCATAATAAAGATGGTAAGTTTTTCCATGAATGGGGTTAAAGGCGAACTTCGCACTATGAACCATTTCAGTTGCATCAAGCCTAGCTTGCAATGCTCTAGCCTGCCTCATTAAAACCTCAGCCTGCTCCATAATGCGGTCATATTCTAGCTTTGCATTTTGGCGGGCAACATTCACCGCCTTATCCTTCTCCTCTACAACCTTTATTGGAGCAAATACAGGAGCGCCAACCTCCATGGGATATTCAATGCCAGCATGTCTAGCTGGATCTGTATCTTCTATTCTCACAAAGTCTCCTAATATTTTTTAATAATTAAATAGCCTAGGGCTTATAAAAGCTCAGAGTAACCTCACCGAGCTCAATTCCAAATTTACTCATCTTGGCTTTATTCAGCATGACTTTAGGTGTTATCAAATACATCCAATCATCAAACTGCACTTGATAAACAGTGCCATCCACGGGAAGCGCTAGTGTATAAGCCCAATTTAAGGCGTTTCCAGCCGACCCTCCTTTTGCCTCGCCGATAACATCATCCGCTTTGCCGCTATATTTTCCAGGAGAAATTTCTGTCAAAGTCCAAATGCGTTTTTGCTTAGTTCCATCTGAATACTCAAAACTCTCATCTAGAGTGCCTACCTTTTGCCCATCAATGAGTTTCCAATTGGCATTAATTAAAACGGTAAAGCGCTTTTTTACTACCCCACTTCGATCTGTAAAAATGCCATAAGCATTAATGGTTCCTGCAAAGTATTCACTGAGATCTAAAACGGGCTTCTGATCGGCGTATTGCACAACTGTAGGCGCTGAACAACCCCCTAAAGAAAGAGCTATAAAAATACCTAAAGCGATATTACGAATGCTTTTATTCATTTAAGCGAATCTCTCTGTAGAAGTATTTAACCTTAGCCGGTTTACAAAAAATGATTACTGCAGATCTATTGAGCTTTTTGAGCCTACCAACCAGAGTACGCTAGGTCCCAACAGTCTAGAAATCAAATGTCTATTCTTAGCAAATATTCGATACCCAATCTTAAACATAGGCTGTAGAGTATTTCGCGAGAATAGCCAAACTAAAAATGGCAATCGCGCTCTTCTATAGGCTTCTGAAAAAACCGGTACACCATTAATAAGGGTGCCATCTGCAAATTGCCCATACATCGCAGCTAAAGCTTGTTCGCATGAAATACCTATTGCGAGTGGGTCATAGTCTTTGGAATGAATATCTACAAAGCCAATTAATCCAGCCTCATTTCGGCCAGACAAAAAAAGAATTTCCGCCTGACACAAGGGACATGAGCCGTCATAAAACAGGGTCAGTTTCTGTGTATCTCTAGTCATGCAGCAAGTTTAAGACTTTATCGATAAACTGTTTGAAACCCAAAAATGACTCAAAAGCCCTAATGACACTACTCCCTCAATCTTTTCGTGCACTAGTGATTGGCTCCTCAGGAACGATTGGCTCAGCTTTCATGGAGCTTTTGCAAAATAACCCCTCTTGTTCAATGGCGATTGGGATACATCGCCATTCCGAATACCCAATTGACTATCAAGATCCATCATCTATTGAATCTTCAGCCAAAGCCCTTGCATTACAGGCACCCTTCCACCTCATCATTAATACGATTGGCCTATTGCATTCACCAAAATGGATGCCAGAAAAGAAATTGGATGACCTTAATGCAGAGCAACTGGGTGAACTCATGAAAATTAATGCCATTGGACCCGCCCTAACCATTCGATATTTTTCGAAACTTCTAGACCCTAAAAATAGCGTCATGGTTAATCTTTCAGCCAAAGTGGGCAGTATTGAAGATAACCGCCTTGGTGGCTGGTATAGCTATCGAGCTTCAAAAGCTGCCTTGAACATGTTCATTAAAACTGCTGCTATAGAGCTTCGCAGAACAAAACCCAATACAGCACTCATTGCCCTACATCCAGGAACTGTCAATTCAGCACTATCGCAACCCTTTCGTGGCCAGCAAATTGGTAGGCCAGCACTAGAGGCTGCCAGTGATATGTTCAATGTGATCACACGCCTAAGTAAAGAAGATTCTGGCTCCTTCCTATCTTATTCAGGAGAAAAGCTACCGTGGTAGCTTAGCCCCTCTTCAGGGGATGCAATGAATTTCCTTGAAAAATATCACCTAGAGTGGCTATAGTTATTAACATGAGGTATAGAGATATTGACCTCTTTGGCTGGAAATCTCTATC
>CAIYZI010000020.1 GCA_903930665.1 uncultured beta proteobacterium | reverse complement strand
CATATAAAGCCAAAGACTCTTGGTAGCGCCGCATCTCCTGCAGTACATTACCCTTGTTGTTATATGCCTCAGCATAATCAGGCGCAAGCTCAATTGCTCGATCTAGCGCTATTAAAGCTTCCTCATATTTGCCGAGCTCTTTGAGAATATTGCCACGATTGCTGTGGGCAATTGCATTATCGGATGCGACAGCAATAGCTTGATCAATGTATTCGAGCGCTTGCCTGTAATCAAATTTCAGCGCTCTCACAACTGCAAGAAAACGCAAAATATCTGGATTGTCTGGAGATAATATTTGAGCCTTTAAAAGGAGTTCGTTAGCCTTAGCATGTTGACCCTTATTTATATATTCAATCGCATTGTTAAGAAGGATTGATATTGAATTTTTGGACATCGACTACGATCCCACAATTGCTTTGATAATTTTAGGCCTGATTTCAACCAGGTATTGCGAGGGATTGAGGGCCCTATCCCTCTCAAAATCATACAGAGCATGCACCAAATTACTTCCGGAATTTGAACTATGCATACCAGCCTCTAAGCGGTCTCTTGCGAAATGCTCAACATAGGATGTCTTTGGGATCAAGAAAGGTAATCCTATAGATTTTGGCCAATTCATGTCCCAACCATATGTTGATTCAGCCTGAGGATTTTTATCCAGGTAATCGACAATCTTTTCAACCATGGAGCGGGTATAGCACATGCTTATTCCAGGACAGGTTTCGTACAAGAAAAATTGATCGTTCTCAGCCATCAACCTAGTTTGATGAAAAACTGAATTAAAAAGGCCGACTGGGTTGATTTGGGCGCCAAATTTTTCTTGACCAGTAAATATTTCGTTCAAAATTGATATAAATGCTGGGTCATGAATGGCATCATTGTCCGTAAGATAAATCAGGTCGTATTCAACATACCTAGAAACGAAATCCCTAAATGCTTTGGCTCTTGATTTCTCTATTCCACCTCGAACCTCAAAACGAATAACCTCATCTGCATACTGCTCTAAATATTCTTGAGTATATACAGTTGAATGGTCATCATAGACGACTAACTTTGCCCCTTCTTCTCGAGCCGCCTGAAGATTCTTAAGGCACATATCGGTAATGATTGGCCGATTAAATGTAGCTAATGCAATTAATATATTCATTGCTTTATCACGCTACTATGTAAATAAAATTGATTGCACAATCAAAGCATTACAGAATATTCCCATAGCCTTTCGTAGATCCCCAAAGTTGGGTGGCAAAGCAAGATCCATTGCCTTGATAAGACCTCCCCGTAAAGTGGTCCTTAGAAAAAAAATGGCTTGGAAAGATAGTTAGGTCGTACTGAGTTTTATGAAATACATTAGTGAGGTGAACTGGCCCTGTAGTTCTCCAGGCATCATCATTGACAACGGTATCTTTTATTGCTAACTCATATATGCAGGCGCCAAAAAAAGGATTATTTGCAACGGAACCCATTGCGCCAACACTAATTAAACCGGGACGAGCAATCTCATTCTCCCAATATGCAAATGCATCTGGCTTAAGTAGCCAATCCTCTAATGGATTTAAACAAATCGAATCTGCATCTAGAGCAATGCCTCCCTCTTTAAATAAAATTTCATATCTCATGATGTCGGCTACGCCACATAACTCTTTTTTTGACATTTCAAATATATGCCTTGAATTCACCCAAGGATAACTTTTAAGCTCCTGATTACCCCAAATTACAATCTCATAGCCTGGATTTTTTTCTCTCCATGTATTTATACAGTCATCAGGCCGCCGTGACTCATCTCCAATCCATACAAAATGTAACCTCTTAGGGATCATTTGCAATCCAATTATTTAATTTTAAAAATATAAATTTGATTTTAAATTATTATGGGATTTTTCTTTTAAAAATTTTATATGTCCACTTTATCAATTTTTACCTGCGTTTTAGGCGAACCGGCAGTTCTTCAAAATACTGCCAATTCAATCAGGCCCTGGCTATCAAACAATATCAATTGGATAATTAAGTTTTCAGGCCCTGCTAATAAAGGCTATGTAGATAGTCTTTCTGGGGATAATATAAAGATCTATCAAGAATCTGATACCTCTCTTTATTATGGATTAAATCAATGCCTTAATAAATGCGAGACTGATTACTACATGGTGCTTGGTGCTGGGGATACTTTACTTCACGATGGAATGGCTATTATTAATAAAGGACTCTCAGAGAATACGCTCACTGATTCGATTTATCATGCACCCCTGCTGCTTGAAATTGGAAATTATATATTCACCCCGGAACCTAACAATTTGAGAGCTACCATGAGTTGCCCACACCCCAGCTCAATACTCAAAGTAAAGAACTCTATAGCTATTGGTGGATTTGATTTGAGTTATAAAATTGCATCAGATTATGATCATTTAAGTCGCTATTCAATTGCTTACGGCTATGGGCTTGTTCTAAAAATTCCACCGCCAGTGTCATATATGGGTGGTGGAATTTCTGAAGTGCGCGCGCTTGAGTCCTACTTGGAGGCCCTCTTAGTGCGCCAGAGGGTTTGGAAAACCCCTGATCTAAGAATATTTGGCGACTTACTCAAATATACCGCCACCACTATTTCAGACACAATTGCTCAAAACACTCGATAGATAAATGCAAGTACATTAAATAAAAAGCTGGCTGACTTATTTTGGCTTTAATGGGGCTGAATGCTCCGTGTAATCAGTATTAATCAATCTTGGATTAATAAAAATATTTTTTCCACTCCCCCTGATCCTGAGATGGAACGGAACGTGTTCACAAACCTCCATTCCATTGTCATAAAGACCAATGTACTCACTTTCACACATAACCGCCTTTTTATAAACACCCAATCCACCAAAAGAAGAGTCAACCTCCAACCATTCTAGAGTAGGTGGCAATTGAATCATCTTTGAATACACACAGGAAAAATTTAAATCTGTAGGATATTTGCTAAATTGCGATAAAAAACGATGCTCAAGCCAACAATCATTTGGCTGCCATATTGGATGCCTCAAAGCCCAAATATCATAATAAGGTCCGAGCTGATTAGCAGTACATACATCCCAATCATTTCTGTCCCAGCAACTCAGAATTGCCTCTTCAGTTAATAGTTTATTTGTATCGTCAAAATCAGATACCACTACATAACTCACATCTTTATATAACGAATTACTGCGAATCTCATTTAGGTAAATATTTCTACAAT
>CAIYZI010000019.1 GCA_903930665.1 uncultured beta proteobacterium | reverse complement strand
TGGCATCCCAGATCCAGAGAAGCGCTTTCATTCATACCCGCATCAGCTCTCTGGAGGCCAGCGCCAACGTGCCATGATTGCGATGGCTTTGGCATGCAAGCCACGTTTGTTGATAGCCGATGAACCTACCACCGCTTTGGATGTCAGTTTGCGTTTGCAAATACTGGACTTGTTAAAGGATCTACAAGCAGAGGCTAAAGATCAGGGGGGTATGAGTATCTTGCTGATTACTCATGACCTCAACTTGGTAAAGCATTTTGCCAATCGCGTTGCCGTTCTCAATCAGGGAAGATTGATGGAGGTAGGCACAACCAAACAAGTGTTCGAGCATCCTGAAAATAGCTATACGCAAGCTTTGGTCAATAGTGAGCCGGTTCGTGATGTGGCGCCAGTGATGCCATTGGCTCCTGTATTGCTAAAGACTGAAGAGCTTTCTGTTGCATACCCTGGGTCGGAATCTCTTTCATGGTTTAAGAAGCCCGCTCCCCATAAAGTTTTGCGTAAGGTGAGCTTTACTCTGAAGCAAGGTCAGACCATTGGTGTGATTGGTGAATCAGGTTCTGGAAAAACCACCTTGGGAATGGCGGTCTTAGGTTTGTTAGGGGACTCCGCTGCACAGGTAAGCGGGGTAGTCGATGTTCTCGGGAAGGATTGGCAGAATCTTCGACCAGCAGAAAGACGTGCAATGCGCTCGAGTTTGCAGGTGATCTTTCAGGATCCTTTTGGATCCCTTTCACCGCGCATGAACGTAATGGAAATCATTGCAGAAGGCTTGGATGTACATTTCCCTAGACTGACGGCAGCTGAAAGAGAGTTGCGTGTCTTAGAAATGTTGCGAGAAGTGGGTATTGATCGTTCAGCGCTTACACGCTTTCCCCATGAGTTTTCAGGCGGACAACGTCAACGGATTGCGATTGCACGCGCATTAATTTTGCGCCCGCAAATTTTGGTTTTAGATGAGCCTACCTCGGCTTTAGACGTTTCTATTCAGAAGCAGGTGCTTGCCTTATTGAGTGAGTTACAAAAGAAATACAACTTAGCCTACTTAATGATTAGCCATGATTTGGCTGTTATTCGAGCCATGTCCCATGAGGTAATGGTGCTTAAGGACGGTAGGGTGGTGGAGTTCGGGGATACCGAAACCCTGATTAAGCATCCCCGTCAAACTTACACAAAAGCGCTTTTTACTGCTGCCGAGATGAGCTAGTTTCCCTTAGATAAATGGTCTATTTTGGTGCATATGCTCCAATATAAAGCAATTTACCTATAAAAAACAATGACTTAACAAGATAATCAAGGCTTGGTTAAATACGGGATCTTTGTTAAACTGATCGGATGACAATGAAAAAAGCACCTTTTTCTTTAGCTTTGTTTGCACGTTTAGGCGCGGCTCTATGTTTTGCATTTGCTGTAACTAGTGCTAGTGCCGCAGATACAGATGTATCGGCAGACATTGCCACACCTAAAGAAAGCATGTTTCAAGCTGGGAAGTCTTATATTGCCCGCTTCTCCGATCGCATCGTCGATTCAGTAGCTGGTAAGCCGGATGAGTTAATTAACAAGGCTATGGAAGTCATTGGAGTGCGTTACCGCTGGGATGCGGAATTGCCCCAATCAGGTTTGGATGGCAGTAGTTTTGTAGGTTATGTATTTAAAGATAAGCTGGGTTTTTTATTGCCTCGCAGATCTACTGAACTCAGTCGTGTAGGTAAACCCATTAATCGCGAGGAATTGCAGCCTGGTGATTTAGTGTTCTTTAACACTATGCGCCTGACTTTCTCGCACGTTGGCATTTATGTTGGCGACAATAAATTTATTCACTCCCCATCCAAGGGGACAAGCGTCAGGGTGGATGACCTCACCAGTCTTTACTGGGATAAGCGCTTTGATGGCGCTCGTCGTATAGATAGTAGTGATAACTCCAGTGATCCTGAGCGTCAAGAATTATTAAACGAAGTCAATAACCTCAAGCGCAATTCTCACAGTCTTTAATCAGGCAAGCGGGTTCCAAATTAGGCGCCAAAGCTTTGCCCAGCCTAGCCCTTAAGTTTTTCCTTAATGAGGGGCATCTGCTCTTGGGCCGCAATTTCGCCAGCAAGGATTGCAGAATTTCTGGATTTGAAATCTCCGCTACTCATTTGCTTGAGATGAGGAGTAATCACAATATCGGCACCCTTTAACTCATATTGATTGATGCTTCTTTGCATAATCGAGATGGTCTGCTGCAAGATTCCAAAAGTTCCTGTGGCGTCTTGATGTACGGGTTCCGATGAGATATTGACGGCAATCACCAGCGTTGCCCCCATTTGTTTTGCGTAACTAACCGGTACTGGTGCAACCAGTCCCCCATCAACATATTCTTTACCGCTAATCACCGCTGGCTGAAACACTCCTGGCACGCTGCAAGAAGCCCGCACGGCTAAACCGGTATTACCACTACGAAACAAAATGCCTTTGCCAGACTGGAGTTCGGTGGCCACTATGCCCAGGGGAATGCGCATTTGCTCAATGGATTTGTTTTGCACTTCCCGATTGACCATTGCTTGTAAGGCATCCCCTTTAATTAATCCACCAAAGCGACCCGCAAAAGGCAGGCCCCAATCGGCGATGGTTGCTTCATCAAGATTTAAAGCTATGCGATTGAGGTCATTTCCCGATGCGCCAGCGGCGTAAAGGGCAGCAATCACGCTTCCAGCGCTACTTCCTACAATGATGTCCGGACGAATTCCCTGGGCTTCAAGTGCTTTAATGACGCCAATATGAGCAAAGCCTCTGGCAGCGCCGGCCCCCAGTACCAAGGCAACAACAGGCTTACGAGCGCTTAAAGAGCTACACCCAACTAATGTGGTGTTGGCCGCTAAAACCCCTATTCCGAGTCCAAGACTGATGAATCTGCGTCTTTCCTTGGTTTGGTGGATGTTTGGGTGGGGTTGGGGTAGAAATTCATGCATATGGCTATTGTATTGAGCCTCCCTTATAATGGCGCCATATTGAACGAAAAGACTTCGTTTCAGCGCGGGGGAGTCTCCCAACTAGAAATTAGGGAATTTTGCTCCCGCAGTAGCTTAAGAACACCTCAAACCCATTACTGAATATATTTTTAAGTCTATACAGGACCTTTCCTGATAGCCGAACCTTATGGACGATCACAATAAGCGCGTCATTGAAACAGCTCTCCTGTGCGCGCAGGAACCTCTTTCTGTTGCTGATCTTTCGCGCTTATTCGCCGAAGAAATTGAAGCGACAGCGATTGAAGATGCTTTATTGCAAATTCAAGAGGGTTGGCATGACAAGGGTATGGAGTTAGTTCATATCGCAACGGGTTGGCGTTTTCAAAGTCGCCTGTCTATGCGCGAATACTTAGATCGTCTGACCCCCGAAAAACCTCCAAAATATTCTCGCGCAGTGATGGAGACTTTAGCGATCATCGCTTATCGTCAGCCAGTTACGCGCGGAGAGATTGAAGAAATTCGCGGAGTTGCCGTCAGCAGCAATGTGATGAAGCAATTGGAAGACCGCGGTTGGGTTGAAGTGATTGGTCATAAAGAAACGGTTGGACGCCCAGGTCTCTATGCGACCACGAAACAATTCTTGGATGACCTGAGTCTGACAAACTTACAAAGTTTGCCGATGCTTGAAGCAACTATTCCAGCGGCAGAGCAAGTTGGTCAAGCGGTGATGGAATTTGATCCATTAACTGCAACTGTTGAAACAGTGATTCTGGATCCTGAAGCGTTGACTGTATTTGAGGAATCTGAAATATCTGATGTGACTGATGTAACTGAAATTTCTGTTGATGAGATGACAGATGCACTAGTTGAGGGATTGACTGTTGAGCTTATTGAAGAAATCGAAGAGATTGAAGAGATCGAGCAAATGAACATTGAAGTAACAAACGAATCTGTTGAAGAAATTACCCCTGAGTCTGGCGACCTGTCAGACGAACAAAAATAATTATTAATGACAAGCCATAACGAAAACGAATCATCCCCGAAGGAAAATCCTTCGGCAAATCCAGCTAACTCTGAGTCTGCTCCATCTAGTGCAGATGGTGTGAAGACAGAAGGTCGCGCAGGTGGCGATCGTCGTCCACGCCGCACTGGCTCTAGTACCAGTAAGCATCCCTTTAATAAGAAGCGCCCATTTAATAAAGATAAACCTCGTAGAGAAGGTCAATCTGAAGGCCCGCGTGAAGGTGGCAATCATTCTGCAAAATTGGCGCCAAATCCTGCCGAGAGCGAAGCCTTATTTGCTTCGGTAGTTTCTGGTGAATTTGATGCTGCTTTAGATGCCCCAGAAGCTTTAGAGCAAAAAAATCCTGATGGTTTAAATGAGAATGAAATTTCTCATCAGACTGGTGCTGAGCGTCGTGCACAGCGTGTAAGTGATGATGAAGATTCAGACGTGCCGACCGAAGAAGAGATGAGCAGTTTGCAGTTTGCAAATGTGGATGATTTACCGCTGAGCTTACGTGATGAGGTTTGGTCTGACCTTGATGGTTTAGATGATGAAGCCGATGATGAAGATACTGTAAAACTTCACAAAGTTTTAGCTGACGTTGGTATGGGTTCGCGTCGTGACATGGAAGACTTGATTATTCAAGGCCGTGTTTCCGTAAATGGATTGCCTGCGCATATTGGTCAACGCATTGGACCAACAGATCAAGTACGTATTAACGGTAAGCAGGTTCATCGCAAGATTCAAACCAAGCCACCGCGCGTGATCATGTATCACAAGCCATCTGGCGAAATTGTGAGTCAGTCCGACCCCGAAGGTCGCCCAACAGTATTTGATCGCTTGCCTAAACCGCGCCAAGGTCGCTGGATTGCAGTCGGTCGCTTAGACTTTAATACCGAAGGACTTTTGCTATTTACCACTTCTGGTGAATTAGCGAATCGTTTAATGCATCCGCGTTATGGTATCGAGCGTGAATACGCTGTACGGATTTTGGGAGAGCTTGGCCAAGACAACATGGCCCAGCTTAAAAGTGGTATTCAGTTAGATGATGGACAAGCCCGTTTCTTGCGCCTTGCCATGGGTGGTGGCGAAGGTGCTAACCGCTGGTACCACGTAGCTTTAACAGAAGGGCGCAATCGTGAAGTGCGTCGTATGTTTGAGGCGGTGGGTCATACTGTTTCACGTTTAATACGAACACGCTATGGCATGTTCTTGCTTCCTCCGCGCTTAAGACGCGGTAAATGGGAAGAGGTTCCTGCTGAAGGCGTTGCGCAATTAATGAAATCTGCAGGCCTTAAGGTGCCACAGCCTCAAGATAAGGGTCGTGGCCCTCATCCTCATGGGCGCGGCGATCGTCATTCAGGGCCTTCTGAAAATTCTCAGCCAGATCCAATGCAGACATCAGTATCTTATTGGGGTTCTCGTGATGCCCTAACAATGGCTAGCGGTCATCACAGTCTTACCCATCAAGGTAGAGATTCCAAGCCGGGTGGTGGAGCTGGTGCTGGATCCGGTCGTGGCCCATTCCGGGGTCGCGCTCAAGCTGGTAGACCAGGGCAACCAGCTGGTCAAGGCGGTCGAAGTGGCCAAGGCGGCGGTCAGGGCGGGCAGGGTCAAAACCGTAATAAAGCTCCAAAAGTCCATCATGGACAGTCGGCGTTCGTGACGGGCACCCCCCAAGCGCCAAGTAATGGGCCTAAACGTGGTGCACCAAAAGGGCGCAAACCATTTAATAAAGGACCTCGAAAGCCTCGTAATCCGGGTGAGGGCTTCTAATTTCGGGCTATTTTGCCCCAAATCGGCTATAATTTTGGACTAATAGCAAGATTGTGCTGTATTAAGTAGTTACCGACTGATGTTGCGATCAACGTAAGTCGGCCTGTTCTGAATTTTAAGAATATGGGCTTCAAAGCCCATTTTTTTTTGCCAATTTGGCATGAAGGGGTGCTGTGAAGGATCAGCGGATTATTTCTGCGGAGCTGGAAAACTTGGGTTACGTGCTCGTAGATATCGAGCGCGAAGCCGGTGGACTGCTGCGCGTCACTATTGAGAATCCAGACTACGATCGTTTGATTTCTGTTCAGGATTGCGAAAAGGTAAGTCATCAACTGAGCTATACCCTTCCTGTAGAAAACATCCCTTTTGAGCGTTTAGAGATTTCATCTCCGGGTCTTGATCGTCCCGTTAAATCAGCTGCTGATTTTGAACGTTTTGCAGGCATGGAAGTAGATTTGAAGTTGCGTGTTGCTATTGGTGATCGTAAGAAGTTTCGTGGTGTGTTGCAAGGTTTGCTGAGTGGTGAGATAGATTCGCCTGATGCCAAGTTTGGTTTGTTATTTGAGGGTGCCGATGGCATCGAATCTCAATTGGAGTTTTCTTTAGCCGAGGTCGATAAGACTCGGTTGGTCCCTGTTATTGATTTCAAAGGAAGAAAGTCATGAGTCGAGAAGTTCTCATGTTGGCAGACGCCCTAGCGCGT
>CAIYZI010000018.1 GCA_903930665.1 uncultured beta proteobacterium | reverse complement strand
GTAACAGGTACAAATGGCAAAACTACAACCGTACGACTGATCTCTCACCTATTGAGTGAAACAGGCCTACGAGTAGGCATGACGACCACGGATGGCGTTTATATCAATCAACGCCTGATTGACTCTGGCGACTGCAGTGGTCCACGAAGTGCGCGTAATGTATTAATGCAACCAGATACTGATGCCGCTGTTTTAGAAACTGCTCGCGGTGGTATGTTGCGTGAAGGCTTAGGCTTTGACCGTTGTGAAGTTGCAGTGGTGACCAACATTGGCGAAGGTGATCATCTAGGCTTAAATTACATTACGAGCGTTGAAGATCTAGCGATCCTCAAACGGGTGATTGTTCAGAACGTGGCACCAACAGGTGCTGCAGTCTTAAATGCTGCCGATCCAATTGTTGCCAAAATGGGAGATTTTTGTACTGGGCGCGTAATTTTCTTTGCTCAAAATCAACACCACCCCGTTATCGCAGCCCACAGAGCTAAAAATAAAAAAGTCATCTTCTTTGATGGCACTTATATTGTTGCCTCTAGAGGATCACGGGTTGTTTATCGCTTCCCGGTAAGTGAAATTCCTTTAACCCAAAATGGGGTTCTCGGATTTCAGGTGGAAAACGCAATGGCATCAATTGGTGCGGCCTGGGCTTTAGGTCTAGATGCTGAAAAGATTGCAAGCGGCCTGCATACTTTTGAAAGCTCAGCCAATGCCGTTCCTGGACGCTTTAATCAATTCCAACACAACGGCGCTACCGTCATTGCGGACTACGGTCACAATCCTGATGCAATGCGTGCTTTAGCTAGCGCTATTGAAGCAATGAAGCCCAAGAAGAGCCATGTGGTGATTAGTGGCGCTGGAGATCGCCGTGATGAGGATATTAGAGATCTCACCCGTATTCTGGGTAACGCCTTTGATAATGTGATTTTGTATCAAGATCAATGTCAACGTGGCCGTGAGGATGGCGAAGTGCTTAAGCTACTTCAAGAAGGCTTAGTAGGCACCTCCAAGGCCAAGCAAGTCAAAGAAGTTCATGGTGAATTTTTAGCCATCGATACCGCGCTTGATGACTTGGCGGCGGGTGATATTTGCCTGATCCTAATAGACCAAGTAGAAGAATCACTTGCCTACCTTAAAGAAAAAGTACAACCGTGATTACTTGAGCTTTGCTTGAGCTTTGCTTGAGCTTCACTTAAACCTTACTTAAGCTTCACCCGAAAATCTGTAGCTAATCATTAAAAATCCCAATCATTTTGATTGGGATTTTTTCTTGAAACCGATTGCTTTAATCAATTTACGCTTTAGCGTGATACCGCTGCAAGCGCTCAATTTCTTCTTTAGAACCCAGCATGACTGAAACCCGTTCGTGCAAATCTGTTGGCACCAAATCCATAATGAGTTGATCGCCATTGGTAGAAGCGCCACCAGCTTGCTCTACTAAAAAGCTCATTGGGTTTGCTTCATACATCAGACGCAACTTACCAGGTTTATGGGGTTCACGTTGATCCCATGGGTACATAAAGACACCCCCACGAGAAAGCACACGATGCACATCCGCAACCATAGAAGCAATCCAGCGCATATTGAAATCTTTGTCACGCTCGCCACTCACACCAGCCAAGCACTCATCAACATAACGGCGCACAGGCTCAGCCCAGTGACGCATATTGGACATATTGATCGCAAATTCTTTAGTGGAATGCGCAATTTCAACAGCGTGTTTGATTAATAAAAACTCGCCAGTAGTTTTATTTAAAGTGAACATCACCACACCCTCACCTAAGGTTAAGGCTAAGGTAGTTTGAGGGCCATAAACAACATAGCCCGCAGCAACTTGATGGCGTCCTGATAGTAAGAAATCTGAAGTTTGCATTGGAGCATTGGGATCTTGCTTTTTTAGAACAGAAAAAATCGTTCCAATGGAAACGTTTACATCGATATTAGAAGAGCCATCTAACGGATCAAACAGCAATAAGTAATCGCCTGTACCGTGGACCACCATTGGCAATTCCACTTCTTCAGAAGCTAATCCAGCCAAGGACTTGCAATGCTGCACACCCTCAATTAATAAATCATTGGCAATAATGTCCAGCTTTTGCTGCACTTCACCCTGAACGTTTCCCGTACCAGCTGAACCCAATAAGCCTATCAAAGCACCTTGCGCAACTTCATGACTCAGTGTTGAGCAGGTATCAGCAACCGCCAAAAGCAGCTCTTGCAAACCCGCAGGAACTGCAGCGCCTCCCACCTGCGTGGTTTGTAAATACTGCTTAAGATTGGTATTAAAGTTACTTGGGGCGTTCAAAAGGACATTCTCCGTAGGGTCTAGCATCAAGATGCGTATCAATCATTAATTAGGCTCTATTTTGCCCTGTTCTTCAAAAAGTTAGCTTCCTAGCGCCTTTGAGATTACCTCTCTCACGTCCGCAGAAAGACTCGAGCAAGCTGCAACCCGCTCCAAAGCAGCCCTCATCTGATTTTGATAGGGCTGGGCAAAGACCCTCCAGCGATCTAAGGCTCTAGCTAGGCGAGCTGCTACCTGAGGGTTAATGGGATCTAAAGCCAATACTGAATCTGCCCAAAATGCGTAACCGCTACCATCTTTTTGATGGAATCCAGAGGGGTTATTCATACAAAATGCGTGAATAACGCTACGTACGCGATTAGGGTTGTTCATTTTGAAGGCTTCATGCTCACGCAAACGCTCAACAGTATTCAGGGTTGCCTCTACGTTAGCAATCGGAGGGCGGGTCGATTGCAAAGCAAACCACTTATCAATCACTAACGCTTCATCAGAAAAGCGTTGGTAGAAGTCATCCAGACAGACCTTAGCCTGAGGCGCACCATGAACCACAAGAGCGCCTAAGGCGGCATAGCGATCAGTCATGTTATTGGCGTTCTGGTATTGAGCCTCAGCCATTAAAGCCGCTTCAGGAATATCCGCTTCAAGCAACATGCTTAAGGATAAATTCTTCAGTGCGCGTTTGCCCGCACTTATTGCATCCGGGCTAAATGCGCCAGGCGTTTGCATCTGCCGATACAACTGCATCCACTCGGGATTTAACTCGCTTGCAATAGCATGACGAAACGCTCGGCGCGCACTGTAAATCTGTTGAGGGTCAACGCTTTCACATTGCTCGTAAAGATACGTTTCTGCTGGAAGGGTTAATGCCAGATCCTTAAACGCAGGATCCAATGTTTGGTCCTGTAAAAGATTACGATACGCCCCAATAAATTGAGCATCAGGCAAACGATTTTCTAAAATCATTTGCATAGCCAATTTTTGACCGGCTTCCCAGCGATTAAAAGCGTCATCGTCACTAGAAAATTGGGTCAATAAATCGGTTTCACTCTGTTTAAAGTCGAGATGAATTGGAGCAGAAAAATCACGATTGATCGATAAAACTGGACGCTCTGAAATATTCTCAAAAGTCCATGACTGCTTTTCTTCAATAAGCTCGAGCAATTTTTCAGGCTGATCATTTGCAGTAGTAAGTAGGCGCATTTTCAATGGAATATGAAATGACTTCTTGACTGCCTGACCTAAGCTAGGTGCGCAACTTTGGATCAAGGTGAGGTGATATTGCTTGGCAGCAGCATCATAGCGCTCCTCAACTTTCACCCTAGGCGTACCTGCCTGGCTATACCAATTCTTAAATTGCGTTAAGTCACAAGCATTGGCATCGGCCATAGCCATTAAAAAATCATCGCAAGTGACAGCCTGTCCATCATGGCGCTTAAAGTAAAGATCCATTCCCTTACGGAAACCCTCTTTGCCCAGAAGGGTTTGATACATCCGAACCACTTCGGAGCCCTTCTCATAAACCGTTACCGTATAAAAATTGTTGATCTCTTGATATTCATCAGGACGGATGGGATGGGCCATGGGACCCGCATCTTCTGGAAATTGCAGTTGACGCAATAAACGAACATCCTCAATACGCTTTACTGCCCTACCGGACTCGCTACCCATTTGATCGGCGGAAAATTCTTGATCTCTAAATACTGTCAAGCCCTCTTTTAAAGAAAGCTGAAACCAATCCTGGCAGGTAACGCGATTGCCCGTCCAGTTATGAAAATATTCATGTGCGACCACGCTTTCAATATTGGCAAAGTCAGCATCGGTAGCGGTTTCTGGTTGAGCTAATACAAACTTTGTATTGAAAATATTGAGGCCTTTATTTTCCATCGCCCCCATATTGAAATCACCAACTGCAACAATCATGAAACGCTCTAAATCCAATTCCAATCCAAAGCGTTTTTCATCCCAATGAATCGAGGCAATTAACGAATCCATAGCATGACGAGTTTTTTTCAGATCATGCGGTTCAACCCAAATCTGCAATAGCTTTTTTGCACCACTGCCTGAGCTTATGGTTTCTTCAATGCACTCTAGCTTACCGGCCACTAAGGCGAATAAATAAGATGGCTTAGGAAATGGATCTTCCCAAGTTGCACTATGCCAACCATTTGGGAGTTTTTCTATAGCAAGTAAATTGCCGTTAGATAAAAGCACAGGACACTCAGCTTCACGCGCCGTCAAAGTGACGCGATAGCGCGCCATGACATCAGGCCTATCCAAAAAGTAAGTGATCTTTCTGAAGCCCTCAGCCTCGCACTGAGTAAAGAAATTTCCATTGGAAACATACAAACCCATCAGAGTGGTATTTTTCTCTGGAGCGCAGATGCAAATGATCTCCACAACAAAAGGGTCTTTACCTTCGTTCGGTAACGAATGAATCGAAAGCGACTCTGGTGTCAACTCAAAATGGCGATGCGCCTCTCCATTGATGCGCAAACTGACAAACTCTAACTCCTGACCCTGGAGTACTAGAGGCGTGCCAGCCTTGAAACTCGCGCCCGGAATAACCTCAATCCGACTCTTGACGATCGTTCTTGCGGGATCCAAGGCGAAATCTAATTCGACTTGCCCGAAGGTGTAGTGAGGGGGAAGGTAATCGAGCCGACGAAAGCTCTTTGGGAGTTCAGTATTCATAGGGCAATTTTAGACGCCCTATGAAGTTCCTTCAGTGCCTTTTACCTATTTGGAGAAATTGAGGGAGTAAGGCATTAATTCCAAACCAAGGAAATGACACCAATGGCGATGAAGGTGACGGCAGCAACCGCATGAACCCATTTAATAGGCATACGTTTGGTAAATTTTTGACCAATCCAGACCGCTGGAGCATTCGCCACCATCATCCCCAAAGTGGTGCCTACCGTAACAGAGAAAACATCGTTATAACGGGCGCCTAGGGCAATAGTAGCTATTTGCGTTTTATCGCCCATTTCAGCCAAAAAGAACAAGCCGACCGTCAGCAAAAAGATTTGCAATGCTTTGTCAGTTACCTTGGAGCCTGCGGCATCATCAATTTTGTCTGGCACCAGAAGCCATAAACCAATCCCCACAAAACTAAAGCCCAAAACCCAGCGCATGACCTCTGGACTTAATAAAGTAGTTAACCAGTGACCTAAAAAAGCGGCACAAGCATGATTGGCGATAGTGGAAACGAAGATGCCGGCAATAATCGCCAAAGAATGCTTTGGATAGCGTGCAGCCAACATCAATGAGAGCAATTGGGTTTTATCACCCATTTCAGCTAAAGCGACAACGCCAGCCGAGAGTGTTGCAACGGAATAATCCATAAATTCAGTAAATTCAGTAAGTTGGCCATTTTGCAGCAAGAGTGCTGAGCCTGCATCTTACCCAAAAAAATATGGTGGATAGATACGATCTGAACTACAAAAACCTTAAAGGCTGGCATCGTAAATGGAATTAGCTTGAAAACAGGATGATTACCCCATCCATAACTCAACTATTTCACCTAAGACACCAGCCCCCTTGGTTTTTCATTTAAAGATTCAAGCTGCTGATGAAAATTTCATTAGGATCTACCCCTAAGCCACCAATAACTCTTCCGCCATCACAAAATCTAAACCCTGCGCTTGGGCAACTGGCTTTGAAGTGAGATTGCCGCGATGAACGCTTAAACCATTGCGCAAGTGGTGATCTATTGAAAGTGCTTCAATAACCCCTCGATTTGCTAAAGCCTCTACAAAAGGATAGGTGGCATTTGTTAGGGCAAAGGTGGACGTGCTAGTCCTACGATTCCGTGCTGCCGATAAAGAGCCTGGTATTGATCTGATGGAGTTTATTGAGAAAGGATATCCATTTGTCCTTGATGCTGATATTAGCT
>CAIYZI010000017.1 GCA_903930665.1 uncultured beta proteobacterium | reverse complement strand
TTAGACTTAGGCAAAATACGTTGCGCTGCACCTGCCTCGTCAATTACGTCAATAGCCTTATCAGGCAAATGGCGATCATTGATATAGCGCGCAGAAAGTTCTGCGGCAGCAACTAAAGCGGCTGCTGCATATTTAACGCTGTGGTGCTCCTCAAAACGTGATTTAAGACCTCGCAAAATTTGCACGGTCTGATCAACAGTGGGCTCAACTACGTCTACCTTCTGGAAACGACGAGATAAAGCGGCATCTTTCTCAAAGATGCCGCGATACTCTGTAAAGGTCGTTGCACCAATGCATTTGAGCTGCCCATTAGATAAGGCTGGCTTTAAAAGATTGCTGGCATCCAAGGTACCGCCAGAGGCTGCACCCGCTCCAATAAGCGTATGAATCTCGTCAATAAAGAGCACACCGTGTGCGCTATCTTTTAAAGACTTCAGAACACCCTTTAAGCGCTGCTCAAAATCACCACGATATTTTGTTCCAGCCAAAAGCGCGCCCATATCCAATGAGTACACAGTTGCATCAGCCAAAATTTCTGGTACATCACCTTTAACAATTCGCCATGCAAGGCCCTCTGCAATGGCTGTCTTACCTACGCCCGCCTCACCTACCAACAGAGGATTATTTTTGCGGCGGCGACATAAAACTTGAATAACGCGCTCTACTTCACTCTCGCGACCGATGAGTGGATCAATCTTTCCTTGACGAGCTAAAGCATTGAGATTCTGAGTGTATTGCTCTAAGGGACTTTCTTTGCCACCAGATGCAGACTCCTCAGACTCTTGAGCAGGATCAGCTGGCTTAACATGCTCTACTTGATCCTTGCGCACACCATGGCTAATAAAGTTCACTACATCTAAACGCGTGACGCCTTGCTGCTGCAAGAAATACACAGCATGTGAATCTTTCTCGCCAAAGATCGCAACCAATACATTTGCGCCAGTGACTTCCTTTTTTCCATTTGACGTCGACTGGACATGCATGATGGCGCGCTGGATAACCCGCTGAAATCCAAGCGTAGGTTGAGTGTCTACCTCATCATTGCCAGGCACGATGGGCGTATTGTCATTAATGAAATTTTTAAGTTGGACACGTAGTTCAGCAATATTGACGGCGCAGGCTTTCAGAACTTCTACTGCCGTAGCGTTATCTAAAAGCGCTGCAAGTAAATGCTCAACAGTAATGAATTCATGTCGAGCTGCCCTTGCGTCCACAAACGCCATATGCAAACTTACTTCTAATTCTTGGGCAATCATGCTTCCTCCATAGTGCACTGTAGTGGGTGACCCGCTTCGCGCGAGAGCTCTATAACTTGATGCACCTTGGTGGCAGCAACGTCACGAGTAAAAACCCCGCAAACGCCCTTACCAACCAAATGAACCTGGAGCATGATCCGCGTTGCGGTTTCATGATCCTTATTAAAATATTCTTGAATCACCATCACGACAAACTCCATTGGCGTGTAATCATCATTCAATAGTAAAACTTTATACATCGAAGGGGCTTTTATTTTCTCGGCCTGCTTTTCGAGAAGAATGATGTCTTCAATGTGGGGGCTGCCTGGATTACCAACCGTTGGGTTTTTTGTTGTACGACTCATAAGAAACATTCTAAACATAGATACCTAAACTTGAATTTATAGGGGCGTTGTTGCAAAAACCCCCTCAATAAACCCTACTCACACCATATTGGGGCATTTTTTAATAAGAAAAGGGGTATTTCCCAATAACTATCTGCATATAACCCCTTGACACCCCACCATAAAGGGCAAACAATCAAGGGGTAGGCTTCGATTGAGGTCCTATTAGGCGTGTTGTAGAGCGAGACTGATTAAAAAGTATTCACCCTCATCACGGTTGTTTTAAGTTTATGTA
>CAIYZI010000016.1 GCA_903930665.1 uncultured beta proteobacterium | reverse complement strand
TTAGTCTAAATACGCCGTTCCATCGTGTTTTTGCTTGCGAGTCCATCATGAGGATGCGTTCCATCCCAGGCATCCCACAAAATATAAGCGCGACCCCGGTGCGGTCATAAAGTCGCTTTAGAAAGTCGCCAACTTGACCACCAATACGATCTGCAACACGAGCGGCATTGACATTGAGCCAAACGTGATGAGCCTCATCCATCAAAATGGCCAGCGTATCAGCAGAGCGGATAGCCAAAACCAAAATATGCTCAAGCTCAGATAGTGTTTGAAAACGCAGCATTGAAGGATCTTGACCAAGCTGCATCAAAAGGAGGCTAATAATCTCCTTTTCAGTTGGTCTACTGGAGAAGGTGAGGCTAATCACTGGGCAGCGCCTAGCAGTGGTTGTCTCTCTGGGAGGGTAGCGATCGCGAATATATTTGAGAACAAAGCTTTTACCAACACCGCCCTCGCCAAGAAGCCATAGGCCACCAGGTTCTTGGCTTCTGGCTGAGCGTGCTAGTAGGTTATCAACATACTCCACGGCTGATTGATAAGCCCTGGAGTGAATGGCAATATGTTTTGTATAGTGCTCTCGCTCGGCTGGACTTCCCTGCATGGCCTTCATACGCTTTTGCTCAGCACTCAGATCTACTATTTGCTCATCAGATGAGTGATCTAGCGGCAATTGATCATCGTGATATGGGTTGCTCATGAATTAACCCCAGCGCAGCTTAGTGATTTTAGAAAAGGCTGGATAGACCAGGACATTACTTGGAATCTCTTTGGGTTCAACAGTTTGCCCTTCGAATGGTTCAGAAATAGTTCTGGGTTTATTGGCGATGACCGCGTCTGAGCTAATGCCTGCCAATTTAGCTGCTTGCGAGTAGTTGTATTTGCGTTTGGATGTCATCTCCCCTTGAATTACTTGCTGGGTATTGGCGCGTGTCTCAATGAGGGTGTCAATCGCATTGCGGCTGTTTAGGTCAATTTGATTGACCTTGCGCAAATACTGGTGTTGATAGGCGGTAAGGCCGCAGGCGTACTCTGGCCTTGTAGAGGGAATTTCTTCGTAGTTGCCGGTAGTTGGATTTTTAACGTGAATAAAGCCCAAGTTCTCACGATTGACGATAAAGTCCACCTTGGTGCCTTTCCCGACCTCATCCATGATGTTTGATAAGATCTCATTGGCATAGGTAATCCATTTATACCGAATACCTTCTCGCGAGAGTGTGCCAGTATTGCGCTCGCCTAAGATGATGCTCAGCTCTTCCATGGAATTTGGGTGGGGCGGTGGCGCTATGCCAATGCCCTCATTCCACAAGTCAATTGGCACGGCTTGCTTGCGAACATCGGGAAAAATATTGTGGTGGTCACAGATCCATTTGTGAATTAAGTACACCAAGGTCGATACACGAATCACCGCATCTTTCGCGGGGTCGTAGTCTCCACGATCTTTTAGGTTTGAAAAAGTTTTACCAGGAAGCGTTTCAAATAGAGTCTCATTTAAGGTTTTAAAGAATCGCTCAATGGATCCTTTGAGCCATGGAGAATGGACGGCGCAATATTCATAATGCGCTCCAAGAGAGTTGATTGCAGTTTGAAGCTCTATAGAAGTAAAGTCGGTACCGCGATCAAAAACGTAATAGTGCCCCACACCAAATGCGGGCCAGGGGTTTTGAATATCAGGCCATCTCTCATGAATATCATCATGCGGAGTTATAGAGTATTTTAGGCAGGCAAAGATACTCTCAATGCCAGTCTTTCGAAACGAAAATGAAAATCCGAGAATGACCCCAGAGTAACGGTCCTTCATGACCGTTATCCACGGCCTTCCCAGGGGAAGAAAATTCTCATCATCTAGAACATAGAGATCTAATGGAGAGTGATCGACCTCTACAACATCAAGAGGATATTGGGCTGGTAAATGACCCTGAACCATCCTAAAGTGAGCTTCTGCATGAGCCCTTCCATATCGATCAACCATGAGCTCAAACTGCGGCCTTTTTTGGATGCGTAGGTGAAGGGTGCGCTCACTCGCTTTTTCTAGCAAGGGTTTTCCAGATTTTTCCAACCTTATATTTTCTACTTTGAGTGCTTGTAAGTAGCCTCGATATGCGCTGGCTACTCCAGGTCTAGTACGAATCGCATAACATTGATCAATTTGCGCCTGAATGAAATCTTCGCTATCTTGGCTAAATTGATTAGGGCTTCTTTTAGATGAGTTTGCATTTAAAAGAGAGTATGAATATCCACCATTGGCCTCAAATTGATGCCACCATCTCTGTACGGTTGATGGCTTTGGGATTTTTTGATCTCCCATGGTGCGGCCTATACGATCTAGCTCAGCCGCTATATATCTTCTTTGACCACGAGATATTCCTAGCTTTTTTAGGGCCGCAATATATAGCGTTTTGCGATTTACATCGCGTTGATATTTTTCTGGAAAGCTAGCTAGATCGGTTTTAGAGTGGATAGCTTCTTGCAAACTATGGGTAATAAGCTCTTTGCTAGATGAGAATGCATCTGCAATCCTGACTTGTCCGCTAGCAAAGTCAATCCAAAAGTCATCGTTGGTAATAATGGTTTTATTACGAGTATTGATTTCCTCGAATGTGAGCGAGGTATTGTCTATCGCCACCAGCTCATGAAATTCTTCATATTGAGTAATTACAAGGCCTAGTTTTAATTGAAAGGTTTTCATGTTGGTCCTTAATGCCCGATCCATCAGATCAAGGCGTATATTCATTTGGGTTTAATTGGATGTTTTCTTGCTAGGGCGGCGACCAGGAGCCTGATCTGCTCGATCCCAAGCGCTTCGAGCTGGGTGTTCATTTGGTTTGAGATCACGAATAGGCGCTGTTCTTGGAAATCCCGTAATAACACTGAAGGCTCCCGCAGAACGATCAAGCCGTCTCCCAATCTGCGCACTTGCCATAAGCCGTTTATCTGCCGGCCTAATACCCATAGCCAGTTCTGCCAATAAATTACTGAATTGGCCGCAAGATAGGATGTCGTCAATTTCCAGTCCCTTAAATGGATTGTTGGGCAGGCTTACATAGGCGTCTTTGCTAAGGGGCTCCGACCAGTCAATGGTTAAGTACTTTTGCGCGATGAGGGCGTAGATGTCGCCAAGCCCAACCTTCGCCAGCTTCGTGAGCTCAGATATGGCAATAGGCTCATTGCTCATTAAAGGGGAAATCGTGTCAGCAAAAGATTTTGAGATATTGCTGGTGACATATCTAAAAAGTAATTTAACGGAGTTAAATCGAGGCTGATCTTCAATCTGTTTATCTACGCAAAATCGAAAGATCTGAGATTTAGGTAGAAAGTGATTTGCAATCGCAATATGGATATCTAGTGCCTTGTCGCTAAACATAAAGCGCAGACTTTTGATTTCAATGACGAGCTCTCTGCCTTGTGTGGTTTTGATCAAAAAATCCGGCGTATAACTCCTGTCCTTGCCAAGGCTGTCTTTGTAATCTTCGGTGAAGGGCTGAGAGAGAATCGATTGCACGTCATGGCAAAGAGCAAAGGTAGGAATGGCATATCGCTCTAGATAAGACTCCCATTGGGCCGCATAGGGTGTGAGGCCAGCAATAAATGCTCCCCCAGTTGTACGAAATGGGGATTTCTTAATCAGGTTGCGAGCGGGCGAAACTTCTTTTGCCTTAGTAGGCTTGGGTGTGTGTTGTTTCATAGCATCTCCAGCAACTAAGCCGAAACATCAAAATGCATTAAATGGGCGCATTTCTCCTGTGTCAACTCAAATTGAGCTTCAAAAAATTGACTTTATTTTTTGGATTGGAGATACTGTGGGTTCCAAGCAGCAGTAGATCCAAGCATCAAAAAAGTCAGATAGACCTTCAGGTTGATTCTGGCTTTTTACATTTCTAACCCCTTATCTCTTCTACGTTCTCGCGGGGTTTTTGCGTGAGACTCATCTGCCACTGAACTAAATCACTAGTGAGTGCATACCAATCCCTCCTTTTGGGGATCTTAAAGATTTTGATTGGAATTTCATTTCTTTCATTGGCTAGGCGAAAGGCGCCATAGGATTTAAATCCTAGCGCTAGGTAGAGGTCTTTACCGCCCACCATGGAGCCGTATCTATCCATCAAATCTTTTAATAAATTGTGCTCATTTGTTGCCATTTGAAGCCCTTTTAGGTTCGGACTAGTTTGCCCATGAATTAAAATAAAAAGAGGTTCAGTAAATAAATATTCGAGTAACCCCATTTCTAATGCCAAAAAAAGCGGGTGGACAACCCAAATCTTCTTATGAGAGGGCTCGTATCCAAATTTGGTATGAGGAAATTAAAAGCAGGGGCAATCCAAAGGATGGTCGACTGGATAAACTCTTTGTCTGGCGCACCCCTCGTCTGAAGGGGGATACCCAACCCAAAATCTTCGAAAATATTAGAAGGCTCCATAGATATCCCAAGGGTCTAGATCCACGCTGGAAAGACATTAATGAGATAGTTTTAGCCGTTGAAAGTGATCCACAATTTCAAGGTACTGCAGATCTCTTTAATGCAGATCTCTGGGATTTGTTAGAAATCAAGTCCATTACGGAAGCGCAAATTTATGAGCGCATCGATCGAGTGCTTATTCAGAATGATCTAGAGCGTAGGCCCGGAAAAGATATTCCTGGATATAAGCAAGCGATAATGATTACTAGATTTTCATCGAGCTTTCATGAGGCATTTGAATGGTCGATGGAAGGGGTTCCTCCTTTAATAAGGGGGTACTTAGAGCTACTCCACGG
>CAIYZI010000015.1 GCA_903930665.1 uncultured beta proteobacterium | reverse complement strand
GACGATGCGTTTCCTTTGAAATAAGTCGAAGCAATCGACATGTCCTTGTGATGTGTCGATTTTCTCGCTTTTTTTCATCATAAGGAGATGAGTCATGCCCCAAATCATCAAGACCACAAATCAGTTGATCATCAACTCACTGTACCTGATTGGCGAATTGGGCGTTGGTGAAACACCTGATCCCTATATGCTAAGTGCAGGACTTGAGCTAATTAATGAACTATTAGCCAAATTTGCCGAAGACAGCATCTATATACCTTATTTAACCGAACTTGCGTTTAATTTGGTGGCATTTCAGCCTTCCTATACTATTTCGGATATGGTTCCTAACCCTGATGTAGTGGCCGATAGAATCGTTGATTTATCGTATGCCAACTACACCGTGTCAAGTGCTGGACAAGGAATCATTTACCCATTACAAATCATCAATAAAGCGCAATATTATGGCGTTACACGGCTATTACCCTTAAATACACGCCCCGGTTTTATCTTCCTAGATAAACAAGCCGATGAAAGTATCATTACGTTATATCCTGCGCCAGACCAGCCCTATCCTTGTTTGCTGGGCGTTAAATGCATGATTAACAGTTTAGCCCCTAATTCGAATCTCGAAGCATTACCACCGTTTTACTATGGGTTCTTAAAGTATTCTCTTGGCAGAAAATGGCTTTCTTATTATCCATCCGGTAATTGGCCTCAAACTTCCGAAGACGAATATAACGACTATTACAGTGCCATTAAGAACGCTAACGAAACCGATGTCACAGTGCGGCCTTCTGCAATTCTTAGCAGACCTGAACCGTTCTACTGGCAAAATATTTTGGCGTACTAACTATGGCAAGTAAATGCGAAGATTATGACTTTGTAGGTAGTTACGATAATCAGCGAATCAGTACGATTAACGCGGAACGTAGCGTTAATGTCTTTGAATATTTAGATACTAACGGGAAAAGACCTAAATCATTAATCTCAACTTCTGGATTAGTAAATTCAGGTCTTGATTTTACACCCCAAACTGGTGGTTCTCGGGCTACATTTGTTTTTAATAACGCAATTTATCAGGTCTTTGGCGATTCGGTCTTTTTAATTACCGGAACGGTTGGCTCATTAACAAAAACGCTCCTTGGTACTTTAGTTACGGCTGCGGGATATGTGGGTATTGATGCAAACCAATACCAAGTTATCTTCGTAGATGGTGTTGAAGGGTATATTTGGGATATAAATGCGACTACTTTTAAACAAATTACTGATGTGGGCTTTCCAGCAAACCCAATTGATGTCTGTTATTTGGACGGATTCTTTTTGGTTGCCGCTGGCGGTACTAACAACTTTTATATTTCCCTAATTAACCAAGGGATGGTTTGGAGTGGTGGCAGTGCGACATTTACCGCAAGTTCGGTAACTAGCATTTTGACACTTAGTACAAGTAATGCCAACTTTCAAACTGGGGTACCGATTACTTTTACCACTACAGGAACTTTGCCCTCACCATTAAATACGACTACGACTTATTACGTGATTATGATTGGCTCACCAACAACCAATCCCGGAACCATTCAGGTTGCTACAAGCTACGCGAATGCGATTGCAGGAACCTTTATACCACTTACAACGAATGGCGCACCAACCAATACCGTAACCATTTCAGGTCAATTGCAGTTTGGTAGCATTACATCCCATCCGGGAACCATTGTTGCGTGTAGAACACTGCACAGACGTATATTTTTATTTTCTCAATATTATACCGAAGTATGGGAAAATGCAGGTCTTGGAACCAATTTACCATTCAGGCGCAACAATTCACTGCTGATGGAGGTTGGAACTCCGGCATTGGGCAGTGTGGCTGTAGGATTTGACCGCATGTTCTTTTTGGCTCAAGACCGTGACGGATTGGCCGGAGTAATGGAAGTTAAAGGTACTGAATCGCTATTTGTAAGCAACAGGGCTTTAGACTATCAGCTAGCGCAATATGCGGCTGGCCCCGGTGTTTCTGATGCCAGAGGCATATTGATTAAAGAGAATGGGCTTATATTTTATAGACTGAACTTTACGGCTGCGAATCATACTTTTGTTTTAAATGTTTCTATGAGTACATCTGATTCGCCTAGGTGGCATGAAGAGGAGATTATCAATGGCGACAGGCATCCCGCCCAAACTCATGCTTATTTTGATGGCGTTAATTTCTATGGCGATTATGAGTCATCACTATTTTACATCGTAAGCGATCAAGTCACGACAAATAACGGTCAACCTATTAGACGCATGAGAATAGGGCGGCAAATGACCCCAGAAGGGTATAAACGTTTGCGAATTGACCGATGGCATTTGGATTTACTTCAAGGTGCATTATCAACTGGCGCATTGGGTTTTACACCCGACCCCGGCCTAGACAATATATTAACGATACCTTACGCGCCTAATGCTCAACCTACTGTTTATTTGTCGGTATCAAAAGATGGAGGTCAAAGCTATGGTAATAATTTGCACTCGACCATGGGCAAAACAGGTGAAAGAACCCATAGAACCGTCTGGCGAAAAATTGGAACCACCCCAAGAGGACAAGGATTTGTCCCTAGAGTCGAATTCTTTAGCGAAATACCCTTTATTATCTTGGGTGCCGCTTGGAATTTTGAAGTATTACCGGAGTAACTAAATGGCTCGTGACTTTGACTATTTCCCAACCTATGACCCTCTCGTAAGAGATCAGGTTTATTTGAGTAACGTATGGGGCGATTTTATGGCCACCTTCGTAGAGTCATTGCGCGAGTACATGTCATCCGGGGGGTTCTTCGTTCCAAGGCTAACCAAGGCGCAAAAGGCTTTAATACAAACGCCCGTAGAAGGGCAAATGATTTATGTGAGTGATGCCAATTCGCCAACGTTGCCAAGGACGGCTTCATTACAAATATGGCAAGTGGTTGCAGGTAATGGACAGTGGACAACCATTGTTTAACGATTAATTTTCACAAGGAATGTGACTATGG
>CAIYZI010000014.1 GCA_903930665.1 uncultured beta proteobacterium | reverse complement strand
CGCAGGCTCCCGCCGTATCCAGATTCTCATGTGATGAATATCTCCGTCGGCTGCTCGTGAGTTGCGTCCAGAGCAAGCGATTCTGGGTCTTCGTAAGCACCTAGAATTATTTGCCAACTTTAGACCAGCTATTTGCTATCCAGAATTAACCGCCGCATCTAGTCTTAAGCCTGAGATCATTGCTGGCTTGGATATTCTGATTATTCGTGAGCTCAATGGCGATATTTACTTCGGTCAACCGCGCGGTATTCGTACTTCAGAATTACCTTTGTTTAAAGGCGCACGTGAAGGCTACGACACTATGCATTACAGCGAGCCTGAAGTAGAGCGCATTGGCAGAGTTGCTTTTGAAGCTGCTCGTAAACGTGGCAAGAAAGTTTGCAGCGTTGATAAGGCAAACGTACTAGAAACCTCACAATTGTGGCGTGAAGTGATGATCCGGATTTCGAAAGAGTATCCTGATGTTGAGTTGGCACATATGTACGTGGATAACGCTGCTATGCAATTGGTTAAGGCTCCAAAGGCATTTGATGTTGTTGTAACCGGAAATCTCTTTGGAGATATCTTGTCCGATGAGGCTGCAATGTTAACGGGCTCTATTGGTATGTTGCCTTCAGCTTCGCTAGATAAAAACAATAAAGGTCTATACGAGCCAAGTCACGGGTCTGCACCAGATATCGCCGGTAAAGGCATTGCCAATCCTTTGGCAACCATTTTGTCTGCTGCGATGATGCTGCGCTACTCATTGGGAATGGCTTCTGAAGCTGATCGCATTGAGGCGGCCGTGCAAAAGGTATTGGCTCAAGGTTTGCGTACTGCTGATATCTATACAGAGGGCACTCAAAAAGTTTCAACAATTCAAATGGGTGATGCAGTCGTTGCAGCCCTTTCCAAATAATTTATTAAGAAGTCTTTAAGAGATAGTTCATTGTTATGGCAAATTCAAATACACCATTAGTAGGTTTAGTAGGTTGGCGTGGTATGGTTGGCAGCGTTCTCATGGAGCGCATGCTTGCTGAGAAAGACTTTGACTTGATCGAGCCTGTATTTTTTAGTACTAGCCAGGCTGGTGGAGAAGTTCCGTTACTAAACGGTCAAAAAGTCACAAAGAATGAAAATACTTTGCAAGACGCAAACGATATCAAGGCGCTTTCACGCTGCGACATTATTTTGACTTGCCAAGGCGGCGACTATACCAATGACGTTTTTCCAAAATTGCGTGCAGCTGGCTGGCAAGGTCACTGGATTGATGCGGCGAGCGCATTGCGGATGAAGGATGACGCTGTATTGATTTTGGATCCAGTCAATCGCTCAGTGATTGATAAGGCTTTAGCTGCTGGTGGCAAAAACTGGATTGGCAGTAACTGCACTGTCAGTTTGATGATGATGATCGCGATGGGCGGCCTTGTGAAGGCTGATATGGTTGAGTGGATTAGCGCCATGACTTATCAAGCGGCATCTGGCGCTGGCGCACAAAACATGCGTGAATTACTTTTGCAAATGGGCGCCTTACGCGATAGCGTAGCAGCTGAATTAGCAGATCCTTCATCTTGGATTTTGGATATCGACCGTAAAGTTACTGCAACATTACGTTCAGCAGAATTCCCGAAAAAGAATTTCCGCAATACTGCCTTAGCTGGTAGCTTGATCCCTTGGATCGACGTTCCTGTTGATAACGGACAAACTAAAGAAGAGTGGAAGGGCGGTGCTGAATTTAATAAGATTCTTGGGCGTCCAGCATTCCGTACTCCAGGCAGCATTCCAGTTGATGGATTGTGCGTCCGTGTTGGCGCTATGCGTTGCCACTCTCAAGGCTTAACTGTTAAGCTCAAAAAAGATATTCCTTTAAAGGAAATCGAAGAGATTTTGGCGAATGACAATCAGTGGGTCAAAGTGGTGCCCAATGATCGCGAAACAACAGAGCGTGATTTATCCCCAGCTGCGGTAAGCGGCACTTTGACAGTACCTATTGGTCGCTTACACAAAATGTCTATGGGCCCAGAGTATCTTGGCGCCTTTACAGTTGGCGATCAGCTTCTTTGGGGTGCTGCTGAGCCATTGCGCCGCATGCTGCGCATTTTGCTCGAAAGATAATGTTGCGTTTTAACCAGCTTAGCTGCAAACAGGCGCTACTCTTAGTTTGTCTAAGCTGGTCATGCCTTGTCGAGGCTATGACTTTAGGGTCTCCCCACTTGCTTTCTCATCCAGGAGAGCCACTTCGTGCTGAGATCCCTATTAAGGTTAATCCTCAAGATAAGGAATTGCTAGATAGTTTGAGTGTCAAGCTTCCGGGAAAAGATGCTTATGAGCATTTAGGCGTATCTCAAAAGATTCTTGAATTAAATCCTCAGGCCATGGTGTACAGAAATCGCCAAGAAGAATTAATGGTCTTGGTAGAAACAGTCAATTCTGTGCCAATGACGGATGATCCCTTTTTGGATGTCCTCGTAAATCTGACATGGTCCTCCGGTAGTATTAATAAAACCTACACCCTGTTAATAGGCGATTCCCAAAAGATCAATGTAAAGCCAGGTCAGTCTTTATCAGAAATTGCTGCAGAACTTGCCCCACAGCTCGATGGCGCCACTATTGATCAAACCATGTTGGCTCTCTATAAAGCCAACCCCGATGCCTTTGCTAGTGGCAGCATTAACCTTCTTGCGGCTGGCTCTGAACTCAGTAAACCAAGCCCAGCTTT
>CAIYZI010000013.1 GCA_903930665.1 uncultured beta proteobacterium | reverse complement strand
TTCCTGCTCCATCTGTTCTAGAAGCTCATTAAATAAAGGCAACATAGGAAACGCTGGCCCATCCTTATAGTCTTCGTCGGGTTTGTAATAAGATATTTCTTGTTTTGCTGCATAAAAATAAGGGTGAAATTTATCCTCAATTATACGTTCTAAAACTTCATATAATTCATCTCCGAAATTCAGCCAAAGATTATCCCACGAAAGCTGAATATTTATAACGTTTGGTTTTTTCATATTAATTAAATACTTTGTCTATTACCTCTTGTTTCACTGCCTGCGAATTGAGCATCATACCGTCGATACTCCCGGCCAAAATCAAATGCTTAATCACGACGCAATCTTTCTGGCCTATGCGGTGTGTCCTATCCTCAGCCTGCATTATCTGTCCCGGCACCCAAGACTCTTCCACAAACACCGTGAGGCTGGCAGCGGTCAACGTGATCCCTGTACCCGCCGCAATGATGTTGCCGACAAACACCCGAACATTCGTGTCTTTCTGGAAACGATCAACCGCGTCCTGTCGTGCCTTCTGGGACGTTTCACCCGTCAATCGAACAGCTCCGTACTTGGCCAAAGCGGTCATGAGCTTGTCAATGACTTCGGTGTGGTAGGCAAAGACGACGATCTTGTCGACCTCTTCCAGCTCGCCCTTGATGTAGTCAATGGCGGCGTCCAGTTTTGCCAGAGCTGTCTCTTTTCGGGCTTGCGCGATCTCGCCCATGGACTTCGCACTGAGCCCCGTAAATTTCATTTTCTTGATAGCGTCACCGTAGACCTGCACAACCTGCTTTTCCTTGGCCAAAGCTTTTCGGGCCTTGGCGTCCGGTTCGAGCTCAACGATCTGCCGGATCTTGGGCGGAAGCTCGGTCAAGACATCTTTCTTCAGTCGCCGGAGGGTGAATGGTTCAAGCTTTGTTCGAAGTTCATCAAGGTTGCTGGCACCTCTATAAACCCACTGGAAGCCGTCGTGAAACGCACCGCAGTATCGGACTCCGTAGTCGTTGAGGCTCTGACCAAAGCCAGGAGCCCTAAACCATTTAAGCAGTGCATACAGTTCAACAGGTCTATTTTCGATCGGTGTCCCGGTGAGAGCCCATTTAGTGCTACACGGAATAGGCGAGACCCCAAATCCTCCCCGCACCTCTTTGCAACGGATTGATTCAAGGTTTTTGAGGTAGTGAGCTTCATCGCAGCAAACGATTTCCCAGGTATAAAATCGGATCGAGTTGTGGTGTTTTTTGAGCAGGTCATAATTGATGATTACCACGTCGCTATGACGCGGAAATGGTACTTTGCCGGGAGGGACAATGGCTACTTTTAGCCGTGGAGCCCACATAGCCAGTTCACGGAACCAGTTCACTTTTAAGCTCGCGGGGCAAATGATCAACGCCCGCTCACCAGGAAGGAGAGTTTCGTTGATGGCTGTACACGCTTGCGCTGTCTTGCCGATTCCCATCTCATCCGCCAGCAAAGCGTAAGGCCGCTTCGCGAGGAAGTCGGCCCCGATGCGTTGATAGTCTCTAAGCTGCATATTAACCCGCATGGAAACTTGCACAAACGACCCGAGGTTCAATCTCCCCTTTCGCAGCTTTACCCAAATAATCGACGGTCAAATCCTCTTGGAATGTCCAATCACCATAACGCCAAGCGTAATCGTCTTTTTTCAAATCCTCCGCAGTGCGGTGAACCAGTTCAGTATGATTCTCGTTTGGGTGCATGGCGCGAGCTTGTTCGGGATTGGCTGAAACACACACGAAATCTGAGTAAGTCTCATAACCACCGGGAGAGTTTCGAGAAACATGGTATAGATTCATTTTTTCCACTCCTCCAACATGTCTCTGAACGGAACGACCAACGCACAAACCACGATCCCGCACCAAAACGGAATACCAAGCAGGAACCACCGGGAACAAGTGTCAATGGCTTTAACCAGCCCGATAAACAAGCCCAAGCACAAAGTGCTTTGGCAAAGAAAGTAGCCGACCCAAATAAGCTTATCATTAAGTTTCATTCCCTGATTTATGCCGCCTAAACTAGTTTACGTCAACAATAAATTTTCTGTTTGACGCAAAAAGTTTTTTGGCCTACTACTTTCTTCCACCACTATGCAATACTCCCGCCCGCCGTTTTGGCACCATGGCCAACAGGTGCAAATCTGTCAACGACTTCGTATCAAACCCTCCCAACTATCAAGCATCCTGCACCGCAATGTGGGCGTTTCACCCAAGCGAGCTGCGATCCTTGAGAAGGTCACGGGCATCCCCGCCGCTGAATGGGTCTTAAATAAGACGTCCACACACCCAGCGTTCTACGGGGAGCCAAAGAAATGAGTGTAGTCCCGACTCGCGCCCTTTCTTTACTTGATCACGCTCTGGCCCACTACGACGCCGGCTTTAAGATTTTCCCCCTTATCCCGAACGGTAAGACACCGATGTTCGAGAAACCCGCAGAATGGGCGAAGGACGTTGCCCGTGAGATGGTTGAACAATACTGGGCGCATCATCCTGATTGCAATATAGCCATTGTCCCGCAGCTCTCCGGTCATTACGCTTTAGATATCGACGTCAAGGATGGGAAGAATGGGAATGACACGTTGTTCGCTCTCGAACAATTCGAAGACCTGACCTTCCCCGGCCCCACTTGGGAAGCGCAAACGCCAACGGGCGGAACGCATAGACTCTTCCTTGGTGAGATGCCCAACATCGCAGCCGGGAAGCTTGGCCGTGGTCTCGACATCCGTGGCGGCACTCAGTACATCGTCGCCCCGGGCTCTAAAGTAGCGGCAGGCGAATATGTCCTAATCCGCGATATCCAACCAATCCCAGGGCCTGAATGGCTTCCTGCTTGTCTAGCCAGCGTCAATGATTTGCCTGCCCACGCCCAAAACCCCGCTTGCTCTACCCTCGACAACCCCGAGGACATTGAGCAAGCCATAACCTACCTCAACGATGCACCCCCAGCAGTTCAAGGAAGCGGGGGAGATGACCAGCTCTACCGTGTTTTTACCCGACTCAAAGATTTCGGTATCAGTCAAGAGCTGGCTTCTCAACTTGCTCTCCGACACTACAACCATCGCTGTCTACCCCCATGGGATTTCGACAACGGAAGTGATGAATCTCATTGGCTTGAAAAACTTGAAAACGCTTACCGATACAGTCAAAACAGACACGGCTCAGCTAGCCGCGAGGTCATCATTCAATCGGCAGTGGAAGATTTCAAAGATTTACCGATTCCAGCGGTCGATACCCCACAATTAAAGACCGTCACGCCGCTCAAATATGCACGTGGCCATGCCCTCCAAGACCTGACCCGCGAACGCCGTAAATGGGTGATCAAGAATATGGCAGCAGAGAACTATCTCACTCTGATTACAGCGCCCGGTGGAACAGGAAAAACAAATCTGATCATCGCCCTTGCCTTCGCTGTAGTCACCGGCAAAACAGATTACCTTGGTGAAAACTACAAGGTCGAAAAACGCGGCCCGATTATCATCTGCAACGGTGAAGACCCAATTGAAGAAATGGCTTTGCGTATCGAAGCACTACGCCTTAAAATGGGTATCGCTCAAGAAGCTTTGCAAGACATTTACATTCTTTCCGGCCAAGACAATGATTTCATCCTTGCCTCTTTCGAGCGTGGCCAAGTTGTTGAGCGCCGAGACACGATCGACCGGTTGAAAGCATTCCTTGTTGAAATTAAAGCGGTCGCCGCTGTCTTCGACCCACTGGTTAATCTGCACCTTGTTCCTGAAAACGACAATTCGGCGATGATTCAAATTACCAACATCTTCCGCTCGTTTGCCAAACTTGGCGTTGCTGTCTTCATCGTTCACCATACCAACAAGGCTGCGCTCAATATCCATTCCGACACTGACAACCAGTCCCACGCGCGCGGAGCCTACGCAATCACTGGCGCGGTTCGCTTTGCCTTCGTCCTGACAACCATGCGCGAAGACGACGCCAAGGCCATGGGAATAAACGTTGAAGAGCGAAAGAAATATTTCAAAATGGAAAACGTCAAATCTAACCTCTCCATGTCCGCCGCTAAAGCTGATTGGTTTATTACCTCCGGCCAAAACCTGCCAAGTGGTGAATCAGTTGGTGTCTCGATCTACCACAAATTAAGTGAAGTGTCCGAGAAATTACGCGGTGAAAAAGAGCTTGAAAACACCCAGCGCCTGCATGTGATGATCACCGAATATTTCCCGAAAGATTCGTTGCAGTGGCCTGTTAGTGAGATTCACTCAGAAGCTATGCGGCACGATATCCCTTGTCCAAAGAATATGAATCGTTTTCGGGAGGAAGGTGTTTTTCGTCGTTGGCTCAATCTTCATCCTGAGTTCAAAGAGTTTAAGCAAGGAAAAAATCCGTGGGTGCTGATGAAATCAGAAACCACAGAAAAACCAGCTTAAAGTCCTATTAAGGCCGATTCTGTTTTCCGATTCGTTCGCGGCTAATATCCTTAGTAGATTCCCTCCACCAGCTTAGAAACTGGATGGAGGGATTCTTTTGGTCTGCTTTTTCTCGTTCTGCTTGGGTAAGTGCTGGTTTAGTTTCGCCTGATCCTTTCTTCATAGGCCATCCGTTTATCATCCCAACCTAGCTTGCGCAAGAACGCTCTCGCTTCATCCAACGTCATGCCAGAGGGTTCACCCCTCAACGCTCGTCTTGCGCTGGCACGCAAACGGACGTCATGATCCGATAGTAGTCTACTCATGGTAAAATCCCTTTGTCTAAAAAATCAAATAGCTGATCGTCGTTGACTTCTTTTAATCCTACGTAATGCTTACGGTTCTCCAAACACCCCACATAAACGCGTTTGCCGTGTTTAATTATATCGGGCTTTGTTCTCTTCGGAGGGTGCTGTATTGTTTTAGTCATATCATTTTAATTAAGGGTGTTAAATCAGATGGGGTGATGACTTGCGTAATTACCAGTCGGGATATATCAGTCCGGTCAACACGTTTTAACTTCTTGGCGAGGTCATAATCCAAGATATATACACCGGCTTCGGAATAGTTTCTCAACAGATCTAACGCGGCTAACAGAGGCATCACAGGCATTCCTAATTCCACCCATGAGTTAGTTCGAACGCACGCAGTCGCGCCATTGTCCAGATTTTTTATCGTCACTTTTTTCGTCATAATATTTTTAATCAATTAAAGTTTGTTCACGAATAACCCCCATATGGCTCTCCAACCACTCGCCAAGGGGTTTGCCCAAGATGAGCCTAAGCTCATCATGTATTTCTGGCTTTATGCGAATGAGTACGCTCTTTCGCCCTGATTTTTTCCTGCCTTTTTTCATAGTTTTAATGTATCTTCACCCTCAGCCAATTCTCGTACTTCGAGATGGATCAGGTGCTTGTGAATAAATACGGTCAGCGCATCATGCGCCTTGCTCAGAGCTTCCAAGTATTTTTCAGCGTGGACGCATCCGCTCACCCGCCCGATTCGATGGTCGGCGGTCCAATAAGTTGCGTGGTATTGATATAGTTTCATTTAGCTAATTCCTTAATTAATTGTTCGCGGGTGCTTAATCCAATTTCCTTACGTTCAAACATTCGATCAATGTAGTTCATAGCAGAAAGTAGGCTTTCACATTCCCAGCTTTTCCCAGTGGCGGGAGACGTAACTTTGTATCTTTTTTCGGTTTTCATTTCTTTACCTTTCCTTGTGCCAATACTTCATAGCCTGTTTCCCCTTTCGGCTGTGTCATAATCAAGCGGTGAATGGTCGGTTTTTTCATATTGCTGCCTCCGGTCTGGATTGGAACAGCTTGCCATCTTCGATCAATACATGCACATAAGCCCCAGGGCCAGTAACGCCGGTGACAAATGGATGGTTCCAAGGGTTATTCACCCATGCCCCGCCTTCCGATCGGTAGTTCTCGTGATCATTATCCATAAAGCTCTTAATTAGCTCAACCGCCGCTTTGATATGATTCTCAGCTAGGTTAAGTGAAGCATCACCTGACACGGTAAGGGAGCCTCTGGAACAACTCGCCTTGATGCGGGTTCCGCGGTAGTTAGTATGGCCGAGATATTTAGTTGTGATTGCTTGTCTGATGTTCATAATTTTGGTTGGTTAATCTAAGCCTCCATTTTCCATTAGAAAGAGGCTGTTATCATTAAAGGTCCAGAAGTACCCCACGCGAGTTTCAAGCTCGTTAAGGAAGTAAAGCGCGTCATTTGCGAGGCAATTAAGCTCCTCCTCGTCAACCGGGAAATGTGGATCAAACTCATCAGTGAATCCGGCTACACGGGCAAAATTGATCGTGTCGCATTCTAGGCTTTCGGCGCTATGAACAGAGCGGTTTAAATAGCATCCTGACCCTAGTTTAAGCCGGGCATAGCGTGCCAATTGTCTTTGAGTTGGTTTTTTCATAAAATTAGTTGATTAAAGTCCCTTTGCGAGTAGGTCAAAATACGCACCGGTAAAAAGCGGGGGCCATTCTGGCAACTCAGTTTTCCCGTCATGTTGGCGGAAAACGTGAACGTAAAGGCTTCCGTGTTCGTCGACGGTCGCATAACCCGTCACCCATTTCCCGTTCATTCGTATTCTTGCACCAATGGAAAACCAAGTATCTGCTTCCCCCGCTAGTTCTGCTGATCTGATCTTCCCATCACTGCAAAGCAGTCTATGGCCGTGCTTGGCAATGCTCCGTTTGAACCCGTCGCCGGTTTTAATGTGTGTTTTCATTCTTTATATTATATAAGGTTTAGTTGAGAAAGTCAATAAATGTTTTTCGGATTATTTCCCGCGATAGTCGTTAGCCAGAGCACAACCTGCTGCGATCGCATTGATCGCGACAAGGATTGCCAGTGCGGCAAACCCTAGCCATACCGTCCCGCTAAAGGTCAAAGTCCCTTCTACCAGTACAACAAACCCTAAAGCCTTGGCAGGGTGCTTAAACGCTGTTTTCGCCCAACTATAGACGGTCATGGCGGAATAGATCAAACCCCCAGTTGCCAGTACCCATAGAGCCGGATTACTGGTCACTTCGTTATGCACGATGGTGTATGTGGCCACTGGCACGAACGCGCCGAGGATGGAACCCGCGATCATGGGGATGCGGTTGACAGGTTGCAATGCCTGCTTCGCTTGATGCACGATGCTTTCTTTGTTGATTCTATTTAGTGTCTTCATTCTATTGTTTATATCAGTTTTAATCTTTAACGTCAAGCTCATTTCGCTTTTTCGTATATAATCAATAGAGCGTGAAGCGTGCCAACTTTTTCTATTTTTTGGTGCTGTCGTAAGTCGTTGATTATCAACAAGAATTTTGTTTATCATATATGAATAATGTATACCGTGGCCATTTGGCAGTGGACTTTTGTTCCACCGACCGGGCATTTTTTCCGGTCAAGGTGGAGTTTTATTCCTGTTTAAGGGCCGAAAAATTACGTACGTGCATGCGCGTGCTGAAAACACGCGCTTTGTAAGTCTGGTGAAGACCAAGGGTTTACGAAGCGCGTGTTTTGGCGGGTTTTTTGCACGTAAGTCAGAAGTCGTTGGGCATCAAGATGATGTAAGAATTTTTTTCAGAATGTGGGGGTAGCTAAAGCGTACCCCACACATACCGCCTACGCTGCCGCTCTGGCGGCCTGTTCACATTAGCCTTGACCCGTGGTTCGAAAAATGAAATACCTTGGTTGTGAAGAAAAAGAAAATAAATTCAAGGGCGAAAGGTGCTAGTGGGGAAAGGGAATTTGCCCAATGGCTTCAGTCTTATGGAATCTCGGCACGACGTGGGCAACAGTTTTCGGGCTCGCCTGATTCGCCCGATGTTGTGCATTCAATTCCTGATATACACATAGAAGTGAAGCGGGTTGAGAACCTAAACGTATATAAAGCGATGGCCCAAGCCGAACGCGACAAACCAGAGGGGGCGCGGCCCGTTGTCGCTCATCGTAAGAACGGCACGGAATGGCTGATCACGATGCGTGCGGAGGATTGGATCAAGGTGATTGCGCCCGAAAGCGGGTGCTATCATGACCTTATCGGCTAAGGAATCGCCTCACCATGGGCATCCTAGCGCGCTGTTTTCGTATTGTTTATATACGTAATAGCTTGTTTGGGCGTGGAATGCCTTAATAGTTCACATAGGTTTAAGAGATCCTAAACGCATATGCGATTGGGCCACCCGGCAGTCCCCCAGGGCCGGGGGCGCGCGGGGTATATGACAGTGTCTTGACCCCGCGCCCAAATTCTCTATTCCCAATATCCGGCGCCCGAAAAACATTTTTAGCTGTTCGATGCCTGAAAAACATTTCAACTAACCAGCGAAAAATATTTTGCAAAAAGCCTTGACCCGAAAAACATTTGATGCGAGCCTGCCGCATGGATAACATCCCCTTAGAATTAATAAAGCCGGAGCACTTGGCCCAAGTCTTTGAAAAAGCCCTGATCGCTATGGGAGAAGAAATTAAAGACTTGACAAGATTGAATGAAAACCAACAAGCCGCGCACAACACTTTGTCCCGCCAAGTTTTCGGAGATCATGAAGCTTGCATCGCTTCGAGGTTAAATAACCTCGAGGTCAAGCTCGAAGCCATAGCTACTAAAGTAGGAGAACTGGCCAGCAACTTAAACGAACTCGAAGACGTAGTATGAACTGCCCTAATTGTAACGCTGAACTGGCCAAAGGGGTTTGTCCGGTCTGCGGAATACTTACCCCAGAATATGGCATCCATGAAAATCTACGCTCCCGTCTCACTGCGACGGAAGCCGAAACGGTAGCCAGAATGAGAGCAGCTACAGCCCAAGCTATTGAAACGGTATGCCAGGAAGCTGACCGAGTGGTCTCATCCGAGAAACGGGCAGAGTATGGTGACCCTAAGGAAAGTCTCGATCTGGTGGCCAAGATGTGGAGCGCGATTTTGAAGACTAACGTTTCGGGGCCGCAAGTAGCTCTGTGCATGATCGCGTTAAAGATCGGGCGCGAAGTGCATCGTCACAAGCGGGATAACTTGGTTGATATCTCAGGGTACTCAAAAGTTCTGAGCATGTACGAAGGAGACTAATTTGACGCGAAAGGGCGACACCCAAAGTGGTGACGGGAGAAATCCTCGTGGTCACGCCTCACAGTCCAAGAGCAATAAACGGGACAAGGGTAACGTCAAACGACTTGCCGCCGTTAGCGGCTAAATAAAATTATGAAAATATTTCAATGTAAAACGTGTGGCAGTACACCCCTAGTTACCTCAAATCCCTCATACGTGGATGAACCTAGAAACATCCGGTGTATTAATTGTCATTACAGCCTTGATGGATGCCGTACCAGGGAATTAGTTGAAAAATGGACTCAGATGTATGGTGCTGAAGTTCCTGACCCTCTCGATATCCATCTGATGCAAAACATGAGCCTGCTCGATTATTTTGCGGGTCAAGCTTTGATCAGCGGAGACAGCATCAGCTCCTGCAACCCTATATCTCCTCAACAGTTATATGCAGCCAGAGCAAGTGCAGCTTATGAACAAGCCGAAGCCATGCTTGCCGAACGAGGAAAGAGGATGAAATGACCACGCCGCAATTTCCGCGAGATGCGGGTGAGTTTGAACAGGCCAATCTATTGCACAGAGGCAATTCCAATAGGCTGGTAAAATACTCTAATCTTCAAATCTTATTAGACTCCTACCACGAGTTGCAGGAACTCAGGCAAGAAATTACCGACCTTCGACGACTGCACAAAAATGTCTGTGAGTTAGATAAGAAGGAGATCGTAGGATTACGGGAAGAGCTTGATGCGCTCAAGGCGAAGATGGCAGGAGGGGTGAGGGTTTTTATCTCAGAAAACGGCCTACTGTACCGAAATCTTACCGACACCAAACCAAACGCGACCTTGCTTTTAGACAAACCGAAAGGCGGGGAGTGAAAACAGGCTGGAGTAAAAAGTTTCTAGACATCCGTTGT
>CAIYZI010000012.1 GCA_903930665.1 uncultured beta proteobacterium | reverse complement strand
GCAGGAGTTACGAATTCAGCTCGAGCGAATGGGAGTCCTTACCTCGCCGCCACCTCCAGAGTCGCAGCCTATTGCCTGTCTCTCGCTAACGGAGCAAGTGTCTGAGTATTTGCGTATATTTGTGGGTATTCTTTGGCGAGGATTTAAGCGCATCGCAGTTTTTGGTGTTGGTCAGGGCCTTCTCGATTTAATGCGCAAACCATTAAGCCAAAAGGAAGTGTCCCCAATTGAAGAGCTCATCACTGAACCTCCTCTACAGATTACAGAAAATGATGTGTATGTTTCGGTAGGGGCTGGTTGGGTCATGGATCGATTCAATTATTTATTTCATTTAAAACAGGAGCATCAATTTAAGTCGGTCTTGTTATGTCACGATCTCATCCCTATACGCTTTCCAAATTTAACCCTTGAATGGATTGCGCGTATCTTTCCGTATTATCTTTGCAATTTAGCTTGGTGCGCCGATGTGATTTTATGCAACTCCAAAACCACCGAACAGGACTTGCTCCAATTTATTGAAGATAGTGGCTCGCCACTGCCCAAGCACCAAGTAGTGCATTTCGGTAATCAAATTCAAGATCAGACCAATGATGCGCTCTCTGAATTCATTCGGGCGCTTATTGATACCCCTTTTATTTTATATGTCTCCACTATTGAATTGCGTAAAAACCATGAAGTACTGTGCCTGGCCTATTTAGAGTTGTTGGCGCAAGGCTATACTAATTTACCGCGCTTGGTGTTTGTTGGTTCTTGGGGCTGGGGCGTTGAGGGGTTACGAGAGAATATTGAGTTCCATCCGCAACTATCCCAATGGGTTGTTGTATTGGAGGGTTTGGGTGATGCGGAAGTATCAGCCCTATATCGAGCCTGTTTGTTTACCGTCTACCCATCATTTTATGAGGGATGGGGATTGCCAGTTGCGGAGAGTTTGGCATTTGGAAAATGGTGCTTAGCTTCCTTTGCTCCCTCCTTAAAAGAGGTGGGGGGGGAGTTGATTGACTACATTGATAGTCGCGATGTTCAGATGTGGGCTGAAAAAATCGCATGGTATTTTTATCACCCTCAAGTGCTTGCGCAAAAAGAACAAGCGATTGCGTCCTTATATAAAGCACACTCGTGGTCGCAAACAGCTGACGAAATTTTGGGTATCAGTTTGACTCAGATAAAATCATGAAAGCTGCTTTGACATTGCCCCTTGATGCCCAAAGTGTTCGGGATGTCCTTTTCTTCATAAAAAGCCGCGCATGAACTTAATTGCTAAAATTTGGTGTTACCGTGACTTTATCCTGATGAGCGTCAAACGGGAATTTCAAGTCCGCTATCGCAACACTAGTTTAGGCGCTCTCTGGGTCATTCTGAACCCTCTTGCCATGATTGCGGTCTACATCATTATTTTCTCTAAGATGATGCGCGGGCAAATCAGTGATGGCAATAATCCCTATGCCTATGGTATTTATCTGTGTTCAGGTATTTTGGTCTGGGGTTATTTTTCAGAGTTGATGAATCGAGGTCTAGGTATATTTTTAGAAAATGCCAATCTGATTAAGAAAATTAATTTCCCCAAAGCGTGCTTGCCAATCATCGTATTTTTCAATGGACTTACGAACTTTTTGGTGATCTTTAGTTTGTTTACCGTTTTTGTACTATTTACTGGAAATTTTTTGGGATGGTCTTATTTACTCCTCATCCCTATTTTGGGTATTTTTACAATTTTAGGGATGGGCATTGGCTTACTGATTGGATTTATCAATGTCTTTTTTAGGGATGTTGGTCAGCTCTTCGGTATTTTTATGCAATTGTGGTTTTGGTTTACTCCCATTGTGTATCCTTACAAAATTTTGCCCAAAATTATTCAAGATTGGGAGATTCTCAATCCGGCCACCTGCTTAATTGAGGCTGTGCACAGCATTGTGCTCACTGGCCAAATAGGTCCCTTGACGCCGCTTTGCTATCCCCTGATATTGGGTGTGTGCTTAAGTAGTGTCGCACTATTCCTTTTTAAAAATTATTTTTCAGATTTAGTGGATGAACTGTAATGGGCTCAATTACACTTAATCGAGTTGGTAAAGCGTACAAGAGTTATTCGAGACGCATCTACCGTTTGCTTGATTGGTTTCATCCATGGCGTGCCACGCGAGCGCATCTTACGTGGGTGGTTCAAGATGTTAGTTTTACCGTTAGCCCCGGCGAAGCGCTGGGCATTATTGGTTTAAACGGCGCCGGAAAAAGCACTCTGCTCAAAATGATTGCCGGAACCAGCATTGCGACCAGTGGTTCAATTCGCACCGAAGGGCGCATTGCTGCGATCTTGGAGTTGGGTATGGGTTTTCATCCGGAATTTACCGGACGCCAAAATGTCCTCATGTCAGGATCTCTCTTAGGTTTGAATACCAATGAGTTAATCGCTCTCATGCCAGCAATTGAGGAGTTTGCCGAAATTGGTGAATATTTTGATCAGCCCTTGCGTGTGTACAGCAGTGGAATGCAGATGCGCTTGGCTTTTAGTATTGCTACTGCCAGGCGTCCTGATATTTTGATCGTTGATGAGGCACTCTCGGTTGGCGATGCGTATTTTCAGCATAAGAGTTTTGAGCGTATTCGGCAATTTAACGGGCTGGGCACAACCTTATTGTTAGTCAGTCACGATAAGAGTGCGATTGTTTCGGTATGTCAACGAGCTGCCTTACTCTCCGGTGGAAAGTTAGTAAGTATTGGTAATGCTGAAGAGGTGATGGATTTTTATAATGCCTCGCTAGCCAATCACCAAACCCAAAGTATTGAGAAAATTACTTTAGCCGATGGACGGATTCAAACCATCTCAGGTAGCTTTGAGGCGACTGTTCAATCAATCGCGTTGATCAATGAGCTAGATCAGGTTATTGAAGTGGTCAATGTAGGGCAAACCGTGCGATTGGTAGTCGAGGTGGCCATCTATCAAGATATTGAATGCCTTGTTTTTGGCTATGGCATTAAAGACCGTTTTGGTCGTGTAATTTTTGGAACAAATACGGCCATTCTTCAGCGGACTATTGAGAATGCAAAGGCTGGTCAACGCTTTCGCATTGAGGCCCAATTTACTGTAAGTCTTGGGGTGGGTAATTACTCTATTCAAACTGCTTTAACAAGCACCGATACGCATTTGGCTAATAATTACGAATGGCGTGAACTTGCTCTGGTCTTTACGGTAGTCAATACCAATAAGCCATATTTTGAAGGCACCAATTGGATGAATCCTGCAGTTACAACGATACCTGTTCCGCCACATAACATATTATGAGCATGTCAACACCCCTATTAAACCCACCAAAAAAGCATGGCTTAGGGGTATTGCAGCCGAGCGTGTTATTACTAAGTACCTTTGCTTTTGGAGAGCCTCGTCATGGCGGCCAGGTGCGCTTAGCTAATATCGCTCAGGCCTATGAAGGGGCAGGTTTTTCTGTCTCTAGTTTGGCGGTGTGCGAAACACGCTGTCGTGGCTTTGGGAAAGACGATTTGCTGTTTTCTGATCGAGCACCTCATAACTTATTTAGAGGTAGAAGCATTCTTTTTGCAACAGATTTTTTATCTGGCTTGTATGCTGCCGATCCAGAGGGCGCATGGCCACATATTAGTGCGCGTTTTGCCGATCAGAAAATTGATGTTATTCATGTTGAGCAACCGTGGCTTTGGCCCTTAGCGCTTCGTTTACGAGAGTTACCCACGTGTGCGAACGCAATACTAGTTTATGGTTCTCAAAATATTGAAGCGCCTTTACGGCGCGAGATCTTGCATTCATACGGACAAGAGGCGGAAGATTTTATTGATGCCATTGATCAATTGGAGCGAGCGGCATGCCAAGAGGCAGACCTCTCTTTAGCTGTGACCCAAGAAGATGCGGTACTCTTACGTGAATTTGGTGCTAGGGAGGTAATACTTGCTCCCAATGGCATTGCGCCGTGGAGTGCCTCTAAAAACTTGATGAGTCAATGGCAAAAAAAATTACCCACGGCCCCATGGGCACTTTATATCGCCAGTGCCCACCCACCTAACTTCACCGGTTTTCTCGAGTGCATGGGGCAAGCATTAGGCGGTATCCCGCCTGATTCTAAATTAGTTGTTGCTGGTAGCGTTTGTGAGCATTTAGAAAAACTCTTAGCGCAGTCGCGCTGGTCCAATTTAAATTTGGCGCGTACCCTTTATTTAGGGCAGCTAACGAATGATGATCTAACCGCGGTGAAATCTTTGGCATCCGTATTTTGTTTGCCAATTGCCCACGGTGGTGGGTCTAACATTAAAACGGCTGAAGCCTTGTACTCAGGGGCAAGCGTGGTCGGTTCGGTCGCTGCCTTTCGAGGTTTTGAAGAATTTACCGCGTTAGCTCAAGTACATGTGGCGCGTTCACCACAAGAGTTTGAGCTGCTATTAAGTACGCTTCTCACGCAAGAGCCAGTTACGGTTGATGAGCCAGGACGTGCGCTGCGCAAGCGCTTAGAATGGACTGCCTGCTTGGCGCCGATTTGTACGGCTGTATTGGGTTTGTTAGAGAGTAAATAATGACTAAGATACAAGCGCAGACAATGAAACAAACGCTGTGGTTAGACATCACCACCATTTATGGCTGGTCAACAACAGCTGTGGGCATTGTGCGTATGGAAATGGAATGTGCAGCTTATGCTTTGTATCATCTGGGATCTTCTGTGCGGTTTTGTCGTTTTGATCGCGAGCATGGTTATGTAGTGGTCGACTCCCAAGAATTAAATGAGATACTCAGCCGTTTAAAAAATAAAGCTAAGCTTCAAAATTTTGCGCACCATTTCCCAGCAAAATATCCGACACGTTTAGCACTCTGGAAGCATCGTGTTAATAAAGTTATCCATGTTTTGCCGGCTACCGTTGCCAATCGTATTTGGAGTTTTGGTGCTCAACGTAAACATGCGGTGCTAGCCCTTTATCGCGCCTGGCAAGAAATTCGCTCTGCTTTAAAAGAAGCAATGCATCCCAGTTTGCAGCGGTCGATTCAAAGTGATCCTGTTATCGCTCATGCGATATATGGAGGGCTACGTGCGCCCTTTGAAAAAGGCGATGTTTATATCTCTATGGGCTTAGATTGGGATCAAAAAGATTTGCCATATTTATACGCACAAAAAAGGGCAATTGGATTTAAAGCCATTCTTTTTTGTTACGATATTATTCCTATTCTCTTGCCACATTTATGTGTGGGCAATGTTGCTGCAGCATTTGGAAAATATTTTGCTGATGTAGCGTGGTGTGCAGATCAATTATTTTGCATTTCTGATCAATCGAAAGTGGATTTGACAGGATTTTTAAAATCTATCGGCACGCCAGTGCCTGAGATGCAGGTAGTACACCTAGGCTGTGACTTAGTTGATAGATTGGAGGATTCCGCTGATCTTGCAATTGCCTCTTTGATGCACTCACCATATCTTTTGTTTGTTTCAACTATTGAGCGGCGCAAAAATCATGAGGTGCTCTACCGCGCTTATATACGTTTAATTGAGGCGGGTACGACGAATTTACCTAAGTTGGTATTCGTTGGGAAAATGGGTTGGGGTGTTCAAGATTTTTTAGCCGATCTTCAATATGATCCGCGTATTGCCGGCTATATTCAAATTTTGCACTACGTCACTGACGCCGATTTAAGCTATTTGTATCGTCATGCGTATTTCACAGTTTTCCCCTCTCTGTATGAAGGCTGGGGTTTGCCCGTAGCTGAAAGTTTGATGAGTGGCAAATTTTGTTTGGCATCCAATAGCGCATCGATTCCTGAGGTAGGGGGTGATTTTGTGGAATACATCGAGCCATGGGATGTCAATGCTTGGGCTCATCGTATTGCTTATTATGTTGAGCACCCTGAAGAAGTCAAAAAACGCGAAATGCATATTGCTCAGCACTATCAACCCATTACTTGGCAAGCAGCCAGTGAACAACTATTTATTCGGGCGCAAGAACTAGTGTAATTTGCTTTAGTTCCGAGAGAGCCTAACGGAGTGATCTTTCTGCAATGATGTATCTGGAAAAGCGGTGGGTGTCCATTTGGGCCTCATCCATTGCTTGGTTGTATATAGATGCGCTAAGGCAGTCCTCTAGGCACTTTTTTACTTTAATTGCTCTAAGACTTCAGGTCCTTCTTGGGCGAGCCTATTTAAAATATCCCCTCGGGTAATTTCAAGTTGATGGCCACTCTTTTTGAGAATGCCATTTTTAATCAATAACTGCAGCGCCCGAGAAACCGTCTCACGACTGGTATTGGCCATCGCGGCAATGTCTTGCTGGCGTGGAATGTGAGAAATTTGGCGTTGCGCTACCCCGTTGTTAGCTAATAAATCGAGTTGCACATAAATGCGGTGATAGGCATTAGGCAGCCCTAACATGATCTTTTCTTGTACAGATTGCCGCAGGGCATGCGCTAAAAGGGCCATGATGCGCGACGCAATCAAAGGTTCGGTTTCAACGAGTCTACGCGCCAAATCCATCGGGATTAATAAAAGTTGGGCTGCACTTAAGGTGACAATCTTATTGGTAGTGGGCTGGTTATCAGCCAGGGTTAAGCAACCTATCACGTCCCCTGGAATAATGATGGTGGTGGCGATAATGCGTCCATCATTGGCAATCTCAGTCGATTGCAAGCGACCCGAGAGCACAAAAGAAAGAAAGTTGATCTTTTTGCCACGCGAGACAATCTCTTGGTGCTCCTTTACCGCACCAATTTGGGCGGATTTAGACAAATCGGCAATTAAACCTTCTGATAGGCCCTGGAAAAAAGGAAATTGCTTGAGTAGATCTATCGCTACAGGCATAATTGCTTAGGTAATTCCAATCAATTTTGGTGTTGGGGTGGCAAAAAAGCCTTGGTTAAAAGAAAATGATGTATTGCTACAACAGTTTACCCAAAAATCCATCCCAATTGTGACTTACATCACAATTAATTTGAAGTCTAAATTTATTTTATAAATTTGTGACTTAAATCACAAACTGAATTTCTCCTTTCCTGGAAACTCTGGTCTAAGCGCCTAAAAAGGCCGGATCGAATTATTGTAGTTTTTATTTCACGGAGAAATTAAATATGTCAGTAGCAGCTAATCAGATTGCAGTTTCAGAACTGTATGTAGCTTTATTAGGCCGTAATCCAGACCAGTCTGGTTATGCTTTCTGGGTAAACCAAATGAATTCTGGTACATCCCAAACAACATTGGCCAATGAATTTGCTTACCAGCCTGAGTTTTACAATACTTATGCTCAGCAAACTACTACAACTGCAGTTAGCGATTTCTACACTAACGTATTTGGCCGTCCTGCAGATTCAGGTGGTTTGACATTTTGGTCTAACTACGCAAATAATTTGATTAGCGAAGGTGTATCAGTTCCACAAGCATATGCACAAACTGCAACGGCTATGGTTGATTACGCTTACACAGAATCCAATGCGGATGGTGTATACATTCAAACAAACGTAGCGGCGGCTACCGCTGCTGGCACAGCGCCTCCATCGACTCCCTTCACATTAACTTCTTCTGTTGATACAGTGGTTGGCCACAATTTGGCAGTGATTGGTACAGGCACTACATTTACAGCATTAGATAACATTAACGTAACCGGAACAGCCAACAGTTTGACTGTAAACGACCAAGTGGGCGCATCAGCCAGCGGTGTTCCAGCGGGTGTTGTAGTCAATGGTGTTGAGACATTTAACCTCAAATCAATTGGAACCATTGGCACTGTCGAGGTTACTTCCTCCACACCACAAGAGTTGTTTGTGTCAATGCCTAACACTGCGCAAACACAAGCTTCTACCAACGTAACTTTTGCGCAAGCTACTAACACTTACGACAACACAAATCATGTTTGGGCAGTTTACAATTCAACCGGTGCAACGACAGGCACAACAGATACAACATCTACAACGCCAGTTGGTCCGGTTGTTGGCGATGTTGTTAGTTTTACATACGGCACCATCAGTGGCTCTTATGTAGTGCAAGCTGGTTCTAGTGGAAATTCATCGCAGATTAATACTGCGAACGCCTTTGTAACCGCGTTTAATAATGCCAACGAAGAAGGCACCTATAACGCAGTAGCATCAGTAACAACTGATCCAAATGGCAATGCAGTGGTTAATATTCTGCAAACCACAACTGCTCAAACACCTCAAATTTTAGCGTTCCAGCCTTCTCAAGGAGCCACTCTTGCCGGTAACAACTATGATCTACCGGCTATTTCTGGGTTTGTATCCAATCCGAGTCAAGGAGCCAATGCTGGGGATATTGGATTCTTTACTTTAGGTGGGATTGCTGGCCCTTATCAAATAGGGGCGACAGCACAAATTACAGCCAGTGATTTGGCTGGTGTGATCAATACAGAAGGTAGTCCATGGGCAACTGCTGGATATAGTGCTATCACTGGCGACGGCTACAACGGACAAGTTTATATCCAAGGTCCTGATGGCGTTGCATACACTTTAAGTTTTAATACCGCGAATCAGGCATCTGATCTACCGGTTGGTCAAACCATCGTTCAAGCGGCGCTACTCCCAACAGCTGAGGTTGTCTATGATGTATCCGGTTTTGCAGGCCTAACTCAATTTAACGCCACTTCTGTTGGCGGTGCCGATATCAAATTGGCAACAACAACCAACCTGAATGAGACTAATACAGAGTCAGGTACCATCCTTATCAATGGTGGTTTGAATGACAGTATTACTACTGATAGCAGCATGGTTACCGTTTCTGGCGCAGCTGGTAATGTGTTTGTAACACAAACTGCAGCTGGTGGCGATATTACAATCACTGGTGGCATCAACGACACAGTGACAGCCGTAACTAGCAACGTAACCATCAGTGGTTCTACAGGTAGCGTATCAGTAATAGAAACAGCTACTGGATTAAGCGAAATTAACGTAATCGATGGAACTAACATCATCATTAAAGCAGCAGGCATCGCAACGACTGGTGGCTACGACCAGTATACTTATGTTGGTACCGATAGCGTCAATGCTCATAATCCGACTGGTACCATTACTGTAACGACAGTGAGTTCTGGAACTGGATATTCAAATTCGGAGATTTATGGCGGTACTAACATCACTGTTTATGACACCAGCTCGAATACTGCCGAAGGTTCACTTATTGAAACGGGTTACAACACCGGCACAACAACTATTACTCAGTCCTTAGGTGGCGTTGCAGGGGCGAATGCTATTTCTTATGGTGTCTATGTTTACGGTGGTACTACAGTTACTATTAATGAAATAGCAACAACACCAGTATTGGCAACTACAGGTGCTAACGGCACAGTCACCCTTAGTAATGATTATCTGGATGTCTATGGTTCTGATATTGCAGCAGCTCCAACTACAGCAGTAACAATTAATCAAACTGCTGCAGCTAGTGCAGTTGGCACGGTCGTAGCTATTCCTGCAGTAGCCGCTACTGCCGAAGTAGATACAGTTACCTTTACTGGATTGGCAGCTAACACAACTGTAACGGTCAATGGATTAACTTTCCACGCAACAGCCGCTGTCACTGCAGCGCAAGAAGCCGCAGCATTTGCTAACTTGGCCGCTGGCGCAACTGTAGGTTCTGCACCAGTTACTCTTGGTTACTACTCTGGTTCATTTACTGCAGGATTTGCAACTGGAAATGCAGCTGGTGCTGTGTTGACTGCTACAGGAACAACTTCTACTAACGAGATAGCTGTCTCTGGATCGAGCGCAACACGTGCTCAAACCGTAGCTTATGCCGCTGGAACAGCAGCTACATTAGCAGTTGCAGGTCAGGTTGGAGTTGTTGACTCACATGTTTACATTGATGACAGCAACTACAGCAGCACAACAGTATCAGGCACGATTACAACCATTAGCCTATCTAATGCAGATGGTGTTGAAATTGATGATAGTGCATTGAATACATTGAATTTAACTGGTAATGTTGGATCAACGAATATTGCCACTGGTTCTTTGGTTGGAAATACCAATACAACATTAGCGCTCAATCTAACGGCTGCTACTGCTGCGATCACCATTAGTGATACTACTGGCGAATACACTACTATCAATGTGAATCAAGCAAGTGCCTCTAGCTTAGGTTTAATTGATGCAGCATTAACAACTTTGAACATTTCAGGCGCTGGCGTATTAGCTCTAACTGAAGCTAACAGCGCGCTGGCAACCGTTACAGTAACAGGCGCTGCTGGTTTGAGTGGTGACTTGAGCACAATGGCTGTTGGTTCAATTAATGCATCTGCGTCTACAGGCGCAATTACTGCAACAATCAATGCATCTAATGACAGTTTTGTTGGTGGAGCTGGAGTAGATACAATTTCTTTGTCTAGCGCAACAATTAGTAAGGCAATTACATTGGGCTCTGCAAATGACTCATTAACATTGTTCACCGGAAGCACAAACATTCCAACAGCAGTTGTTAATGGCGGTGCGGGTACAAACACATTAGTCTTTTCTCATGGTTCAGATGCGGTAACAGACTCTGCTAACACATTGTTTGGTGCTCAATTTATCAACTTCCAGGATTTGACTCTTGCTGATACAACAGCTACTGGGACCTTGCATTTGAACTACCTTGGCTTTGCTTCTGCATCTGATGTAATTACTCTTGGTGGAAATACTTCAGGCTTGACATTGGCTCAATTTGCAAGCAATGAGACTTTGGTTATTGCTACTGCAACCGACACTAGCGTTACATTGACAGATTCAGCTTGGACAAGTTCTGCACTAGGTAGCATCAATGTTGACTTAGTTCACGCAGGTGCCGTTACAGGTGGAACAGTCACTGCCGCAAGCGTAGGTACTGTTAACTTACTAGCAAGTGACACAACAGCATCTGTTGTAGCTAATACACACACAGATACATTGACATTAGCTGCAACCTCTGCAACCACAGTAAATGCTAGCGGTAATGCGCATTTAACTTTGACAGCAACTGGTGACGTAGCCTTGGTTACTGTCAATGCATCTAGCATGACTGGTGGCTTGACTTACAACGATACAACTACCGGTACAGCTGCTGAAACTATCTATGGTGGGAATGCTGCTAACACCATTACTGTAGCCAATTCAGGAGATATCGTTAATGGTGGTGCTGGTGCTGACTCATTGACAGCAACTGGTACTAACATCACATTGAACGCAGGTTCAGGTGCGGCTACATTGACTGATGGCAGTGCATTGGGTGCCAACTTCTTAAACAGTGGCGCTGGAAACGATACTTTTGTTTTAAACTACACATCAGTATCTAGTGCTGGTAATGGCTCTGTAATTGGCGGGATCCATACTGGTGATGTGATTATCCTTACTGGTCAAACGGGACTCATTGCAACTCCAATTACGGAAACAAGCCCAAGCGCAACTTTGCAGAATTTTGCTGATTCTGCAGCTGTCGCAGTAGCTGGATCACATAATTCAGATTGGTTCCAGTTTGGTGGTAATACCTACATTGTTAACGATAATGGGTCAAGTCCTACTGGTTTCACTAACTTAGGAAATAGCTCGATCGTTGAAATTGTCGGTCTAGTCAATTTGTCTAACGCCACATTTAACTCAACTACCCATGGCATTCATATTGCTTAAGTTCTTGTGTGTTTGTTCTGAAACCACTGCTGGAATGCAGTGGAATCAAAACTAGCTTGAAAAAAACCCTTAGGACTTTTCCTAAGGGTTTTTTTAATACGAAGTAGTAATATATTCTCGTAAATAGTCGTAGCTATTTTTTAGTAAATAAAGCTATAAAAATACTACAGAGTATTTGTGAACCAATAAATCAACTTAAGTAAGAGCATAATCATGGCTACCCTTTTTTATTCAACAACAAACCCTAATGGAACAAATCGTACTGCGACAACTACGATTATTGGATCTACTTATGGAACGACATCTTTTTATAATGCGGGAAGCTCATTTACAGAGTTAAGCTCTACGAACGTTGGTACGGTTAGTATCGGAGCAGGCTCCCTTTTTTATTCTGTAACCAATATGTATGGTAGTACCCCCGGCGTTACTAGTACGGTAAGCAATTTTAGTGGGGGAGTTACAGCAACGTATAACGATAATTCTTTCCTTTTTGTTCCAGGGCCAGCTACTGCCGCTATTACTGGAACTAGCGCTGGTAATAATAACTTTATTGCAACAGCAGGCGGAAACACCAATTACAACGGAATGAGTAATTCTGGGAACACAATTAATTTTGCTACGGGTTCGCAAAATTACGCAACTGATTATGACCACAATAATACGAACTTTAGCCTGATTCTTGATTTAGGTAATGGTGTCTATACCTATCAGCAATTGTTTACCGGGGGCCCTGCGATCTATGGTGGATCGATTGCTAATATTCAAAACATTGTTGGTACAAATTCGACTAATGATTTATTGAGCGGAACAACTTCAACCCAATCAATTACTGGTGGTGGTGGTACTGCAAATATCATCTATGGTGGTGGCGGTCATTCAGGAGTGGTTGCAGCTACATTGATTGCCAGTTCAAGCAAATTAAGTGCGTCGAGCAATAATGGTGGGGACGGGAATAACTGGGTGGTCTTTCAGGCGCCCACCTCTTCTTCTGGCTCTCTCATCTCAGGCCGAGTTAATTTGGCTAGCCCTTACTCTGCATCAGGAGTAACTGCTAATTTAAGTACTGGGACTTATAGCTATTCACAGCCAACAATTAGCACTGGAATTATGACCGGTTTCGCTAATATTCTTGGATCTACAGGTAACAATACTTTAACTGGCGATATCAATAACAACATCATAGTTGGTAGCATTGGTAACGATGTTATTAATGGTGGTGGTGGTAATGACATTCTGTATGGCGGTGGGGGTGTTAACGTTGTTACTGGTGGAGCCACAGCTTCAGCGCGCGATACATTTGTTACGGGCTATGATTACAACCCTGTAACTGCGCACGCAAATCGAGCTTATGGTACGCCCATTGTGACGATTCCTGCAGCAGCAGGAAGTGGTATTGTCATCGGTTCACCAGTAACAGGTAATAATGGCCTGGCCATTGTTGGAGCAGAAACTGCTCTGATTGTCAGTATTAGTCCTACGGCTCTAGATAATATTCAAGACTGGCAAACAGGCGACTCGCTTTACATAAGCAGCAGCGGTACAACCGTGATCTCTGCTATTTCAACAAATCAATCAAACCACACCTATTTAGATTTAAGCGGCAGTAGCGGTGGAACAGTATTTAATGACGGTACGCTTATTGTGCCAGCCTATGCGTTTCAGAGTATCACTGGTTCATCGGCAACCACAGCAATTACAACAACAGTGAATTTGAATACTGCCACCATCGGTGCTACTGGAGTGGATCAGGTTTGGACACATGCCGGCTTAAATAATATTATCTTGTCGCCTACTCAGCCCGCGAGTATTTACATTACTAGCTATACTGCCCGCGAATTTGTGACTAATTTTAATAATGCCCACGACGCAATCTATCTTGATTCTTCAATGCTCAATGGTTTTGGTATCACCACTTCGAGTGTTAGCACAACCAATTTAAGTTTGAGTGGTGGTGAATCTAATGATGTGGGCGGTGCTGCTGGCCCAATTATTGTCCCTCTCTATAACGCAGCATTTAACTCAAACCTGAATAGTCAAGGTAATATTAACGGCGCTCATTACAACTATCAGTATGGAAATTCTTATTCTGCTGGAAGTTCTGCAGTCGGGTCTGTGATAGCGACCAATGCTGCAATTGCGGCTGCGTTAGATACCAACCCTTTTACCATTGCAATTGGTATTGCCTTGTTGGTGCTGGATGGCGTGATGGCTGCGGAATTGGGATTAACAACACCCCATCAAAATCCTTATGTCAACACAAACGGCAATAACAGTACCAGCAGTAGCACGATTAGCACTATGACCGCCTTGGGTGGGGCTAGTAATGTCTCAGCCAGTTGGAATAATGTGCCCATCATGAATTTTCTCAACTACAACACGGGCGGTAGTTATATCAACGACGGATATCCAGCCGCAGTTCAATATGGCAACGTGAGTGGGGGTGTTGCAGGTATTGGTGCTTACAATATTCGTGGTATTAGCTATGGCGGTCCTTCACAAAGCTCGGTTAACACTGTTGCAGTGGTATACGCTGGTGCAAACGCAGGATCTGGTGAAACTTTTATTTATCTTGTTGATTCACATACCGGCTTGATTCAAAACAGCACCTCCTATTTGTTGGCTGAGGTAAATGGTTGGGTTCCTGCGGCTGATATTCATGTAGGTAACTATGCCTACGTCAGCCCTACCATCAATCAATATGCTATTGGTAGTGCGCCTCTGACATTGCCACCGAATATCACAGCACTAGCCCTTACTGTAGGCTCCGCACAATTACTAAATCCTCCTAGTGTTTTGCAAACCAATTTAACTAATAGTGCAACACCTACTATTACTGCGACCTTGTCTTCCGCCATGACTGCTGGAGAGACTGTTAATATTGCGGTCATTAATAGTTCTGGAACTACGGTGTATACGACCGGTACTCCCACTTCATCGACAAGCACTACAGATACATTTACAACTGGCTCCTTAGCCGATGGAGCCTACACCGCAATCATTACTGTTGCAGACCCTTCTGGATTTAGCAGTACTGCGCAAACGGTTTTCACTGTCGAAACACAAGCTCCAAGTAATACTACAAGCGTTACTAACTTTATCTCTAATTACACCACCCCAACTGGTCTGTCTTTTAGCTATAACACAACGGGCTCACTCAGTTTGTATAGTGGCTCAAATTTAGTCACTAATGTGGATGGACTTGGCGATTCTTCTTTTGCCATTACCATTGGCAATCATGGAAGCTTTACAATTCCCGTGGCCGTTCAGTCGCAAGTTACTTGGATAGACCATTATGGTTTGACAGACTCGTTAGGCAATTTTGTATCGATTGCGGCAGGAGCTCAAGCTATAGTCGGTTCAAATTCACAAACATATTTGCCAGTCGTCGCGCTAGGAACAACCGGCGCAGATATCATTAATGCTGCAGCTATTTCAACTCCAGTAGCGATTTATGGTTTTGGTGGCGGGGATACTATCACTGTAGGTTCTGGCTTAACTTCAATTTATGGTGGGGCAGGAGCTGAGCTCATCAATCTTGCAAATCAAGGAAGCAGCAGCGATGTGATTTTTATCAATGCAACGGTCGGCAGTTCTAGCGACTCTACTGCTGCTCATCCTTACACGATTAATGGATTTATTTCGGGTCAGGATACCTTGGCGGTAACTCTAAATAATGTGCATAATTTTGGGGATGGCAATCCGAACTATGTCTCCGTTTCTGGGGGTATTTATCACTATTATGGAGCGGGCGATGGTGGTGTAACCCCAGATGCTGGTGATTTATCTATCAATGCATCCAATATAGCTCTAAGGGATGTCACTTACAACATCACGGGCACAACTGGGAACGACAATTTCAGTTTAGTGAGCTCTGAACATATTACGATTACTGGTAATGGCGGAGCCGATAGCTACGGTGTCTTTAATGCAAATCTGACGGTGACTGATCTTACCAGTCAAGATACATTAGTTGCTTGGGGTCCTGGTGTTATTACGGCGATTGTCAATGGCGTTGGGGGCTTTACGGCAAATAGTAGTGATGGTAACAACGGTGGCGGTAACATTTCCTTAATTACTTATGGCAAACCCATTGATTTATCGCTAACAGGTGGCGGTATTGGTTGGGCAATTACCAATGAAACCACAGGCACTACTCTAGTGGGATCGCCATATGACGACACAATCAATGGAAGCATTGCTGGTGGAGATACTATTAATGGTTATGGTGGCCAAGATACCATTAATATCAATGCACCAGGAAGGGCAATCGCTGACACGATTGTGCTTAGTTCCCAGTCGGGCTTAGCCACAGTCAATGGATTTAATGCTGGATCAGGTGGGGATGTGATTGATTTCTCGGTCTCTGGATTGGGTTTATTGGTTCAATCGACCGGCAGTGGTCAGCCAGGCTTGATAGCTAGTGGATCAAATTCGCTAGTAACTGCCTGGGATGGTAGCTCTCTGTTAAATCTGACATCCGTAGGTAATGTAGGAACCACAATGGTTGATGACACCGGCGCTGCTACAACAGCGTCAGCTTTATATGCGACCTTAACAAGCGCTGGTCATGGTATTACGGTTTCCTCATCTACCACCTCAACTGCCAATGATCTATTGTTAATTGAGTATCTCAGTAGTGTTGATGGCAGTATCCATGTTGCAGCTATTTCGCTCAATTCAAATGCGACAGCAACCAATACACCGGGCCATGCTGCTCTTGCGGTCACTGATCTGGCTGTATTGACAGGGCAACCAACTCACTTAGTGGCAGCAAATGAAGCCTTCATTGCATAAAAAAAATTTTAAGGCAATTATTTTGGCCAAATAGTCCCTTACCCCCCCGTCTTTACAGGCGGGGGGGGTAAATGAATGCGTTCTAATTAATATATTTATGACAACTATCAAAATCGACGACAAAGAATACGACACCGAAACAATGACTGAGGCAGCTAAAAATCAGTTGATTCATATGCAAACGATTGATATGGAGATTAATCGCCTCAACATGCAACTGGCGATTCACCAAACAGCAAGAGCAGCCTACGGTAATGCGCTTAAGCAAGAATTGGAAAATCCAGGGACCATTCAAATGAATGGTGGCAAACCCAATTAATCTCTAAGATTTGGGTCAAGCCAATTTATTTTTTAAATAGGCGCTAAGACAGGTATTTTATAGTCCCTGTTTTTTTATTCAAGATTGCACAGGCATAGTTTTAAGAATTAAATTGTAGCTTGAACGGGGTACGCACACTTTCAATATTAGTGTGATTCCAGCGCACATATGAACGCATGGTGCATTGATCACGCGCTCAATAGTCAAGTATATATTTCTAGTTTTGGTAGATTATTATGTATGCAATAAAAATACATACCCAATAGATAATTTCTAAAATGACATTATAAATATTTGAAAGAATGATTATTTAGTTACTAAATGCTAACTTGGCACATTGCTGAAATACGCGATGTCGAAGCATCCTCTTGGGCATTTTTCCCCAGAGATCATTTGATTGTTTAACCTCAGAAAAATACTCACGTACCTTAATTGGAACAGTGCGATCGGCTCTATAAATGGCGCATTCCATCCACAGGGGGACACCCTCAGCATTTTCTTCTGGAGCTTGACTAAAAGACACTCCACTGTAGGCCGAACAACGATTGCTGATGGATGCCCAACCTGAAATGGTAATCATAGCCCCCCAGCTTGCATTATCGTATTGGCTAAATGTAACTTCTCCCAAAAAAGGATCAATTCTGTAATGGACCATCAATCGCAGGAGAGATAGTTGCACTGGGGTTGATACCATGGGATAGAAGCTGAGCCATATTCTAAGGTCTTCCGGATCGAGTCCTATGGCCTGCGCAGCTGCTTGTATCGGCATAACCAGGTTTAAAACATCTTTTGTTCCTTCGGAAGCGTATAAATCTAAGTCCTTATTATTTTTCAGATGGAGAGAGTGGGTGTTATCTTCAACGTTGATATTTTCTAAATTTATCTCGGAAATGTTTGTCTCATTCTTCCCATTTGAATTATGAATAACGATGTCTTTTAAAGTATTTGATCTTTTTCCCATCATGAAAGCTCCTTGGGTAGTACGGGTGTGGATGTTGTAATAATTTGCATCGAAGGTTCTTTTATAAGCAATCTTCTGCTATTGCTAATTGGCATTTGGTATAGTGAAAATAGATCAGAATGATCTTTTGCAAAACCTTTGCTATCGAATCGATAACTAGTTTTTGGTTTCTTCCAAGTGGCTAATAGTGATCCGTGATAGATTAATTCTTGTGCATCCCCCATTTGCTCCATTAAACGCCTCTTAATTTGCGAGAGTGCTTCTTCTTTGGCGTTAATCTGTTTGTTAAGTTCATGCACATGCGCAATTAGTTTGACCGTTTGCTCGCTTGCCTCAATTTTTTTTCCGACAACCTCCTTTTGAAATAACGTCTGATAATCGCTATTAGTTTGGGGCTGAGGTGCAATTTCTTTTTGAACATGGTTTTCCCAAAAGTCGATCGCTTGTTTGAGTAATGTCGCCTCTAACTCGCGGTCTTTATGAATTTGATATATCTTGAGTTCGCTATTACCAAATAGGACTGCTAAATCACATCGCTCTAAATTGGTTAGTAGCAAGTACCAATGACATTGTGCAAGATAACTCATGGGTACCTCATCAGTGCCAACCTCCCCCCATTCGGATTTAGTAAAGGGATTTGCTGTTTTGCACTCCAGCAAATGAGAAGGTTTATCAGAGCCATTGCAATTGTTTGCAAATGCAAGTCGGTCTATGTGCGCAGCTAAGAATGGATATTTGGAATGAACGAAATGTTCTGCTGGGTGGGTTAAATGATATGAGGTTTCCTGCGCATATTCAGTGGCGACGAACTCTTCAGCAAAACTGCCAAAGCGCAGGGGCAAAGTGTCGACCTCATTTTTGACCTTACCAGTCTTTTCTAGCCAAACCTCTAAAGGGGTGCGGTATTTAGAAACACCAAGAATGGCCCCAATATCAGAGCCACCTATGTATTTCGTACGATCCTGTGTAAAATCTTGATTTATAAGCATATTTTACTCTCCATTATAAATTCAATGAGTTCTTAAACGAATTCATTGATCCTATTATAGGATTTATTGATTTTGATTACAAGTAGCCAAATAAAGGCCGCTAGAGCCATGACTGGTTTAACTGTACGAGCTCTGGCTGAAAAGTCTCAAATCGCCTTTTCAACTTTGGTTCGATTGGAGTCTGCTGGCAATGAAATTCCGCCTGGCAATATAGAAACACTTAGAAAGTTGATAAGAACCTTTGAACAGGCGGGCATTGAATTTATTGGCACTCCAGAAAGTGGAGCTGGAGTGCGATGGAAGCCATAAAATAAATTCCTAAACGAGGATTTTTCATTTTTTAGGGCGGCATATATGACCAGTCGAAAAAATAATGGCGGACCAAAAACGGATCAAGGAAAAGCAAGGGTTTCAAAAAATGCAATTAAACATGGCTTAACTACCATGAGGCCTGCGGACGACAATGAGTACGCACTGGTTCAGGGCTTTGCTCAAGAGTTGAATGATTTTTATAAACCCAACAATCCATTGGAACTGTTTCAAATTGAGCGCATTGCAATTTGTCGCGCTAAGTTAGATAGACTTTATGAGGTTGAGAGGGTGCGCCTGCAATTAGCGCAACAAGCCCTACTTCAAAATCCAAAGCAAATCATTGATCAATTAACCGGCATTCCTAGCGTAACACGCGGTATGTTATTGGAGCAAATAAAACATGGTCAAGTTAGATTACCTTGCGCATTAGAGCCTAGTACTTTGAAAGAAATCGTTATTGAAATCAAGCTCTATTTAACCCAAAAAGTAAATCAATTAACATTTGAAAAAGGCCTTCCTAGCCTTGTCAACTTTTTAAATTCCGTAGTAACTGCGGAGCAGTCCGAGCAAGCGAACTTAGAGTCTGCGCTCAATGCTGTTAGTGCTCGTCTTGAAGAGGTGATAAAGAATGGCGATAAATATTATGAGCATTATTACCCCTTGATCAAGCAAGTGCTGTTGGCTAGACAAAACAAAAAAGAGGCAAAATCACTTGAGGCCCTACAAGCGGAAGAGGAAATTGAGAGTTATATCCAAATACGACAAGAGCAGCTGCAAGTTCAACGAAGTAAACATTTAAAGCAAAACATCAAGTCGTCCGAACCTACGAGAGTATCTTCGATCTTTGACAGGCGCGAAGCCTTGATGGAGCGCTTAGAGTTGTTCATAAAACTGTGGGAATATTATCAAGCCTTAGATGGGGCTACCAAGCAATTTGAATTAACTTCAGAATTAATGCTCAAAGCCATCAGCTTGCCAGCTCAGGAATCCGATCTTTTTATGCGCTATCAAACGACGTTGGAGAGGCGCTTATCAGGAGCGATTGGAGAGCTTTTGGAATTACAAAAACTAAAGACCTACTTACCTCGGTAAATGGCTGGTAGGGTTCTGTTTGCTACGATAAACCATAAAATATCCCCAAGTTTTTTGCTAGCTCCCTACTCAATCAGTGGTTCTAAAAGATCTTTTTGCGAAACAAACCCCTTTGATTGCACTAAAAATGGGCATAGTGTAGTTTTGGTTGTTGGGGAATGAAATGCGCTTATTTGCAGTATTTTCTTAGCTAAATGCTCTCAGACCCCATAGACATCGGGTGCTTTATTGCTTACAATGTCCATATTCCAAGGGGTCTTATGACTACTGTTAACTCACTTTCTGATATTGATTTGGATAATAAATCGTCCAATAGCCCCCTGGTAAATTCAGCTGCCGATCCTGTTATCGCACGTATTGCATTAGCTCAGGTAGTACCCGCCCAACCTGCTGTATTGGCAGGTTCAAGTGTATCCCTTGGTGTCAGCTCATCTCCGATCATCGATTCAGTACTCATTGCTGGCATAACAAGTAATGTCATGTTGCCCTTAACCAGTGAGTATGTTGCTAACCCTACGCTATATGATGATTCTTCTAAAACTCTAGCTGGTGCATTAGAGGCTTTTAGTAAAAACTTAGTCAATCAATTAAATGAGGCTAGTTTTGCTACTGTGCCAATTGTCAGCTTGTCGGAAACGGCTCAAGTACAAGATCTTGGCGTTGGTAGTTTAGCTAATCAGGCGCTTGAATCGTTTGGACCTTTATTCCCCAATGCCTCGCTATCGCTACCAGTTGCACAAAGTGTGGTTGATGTTTCTGCTTTATCTTCCAATGCCCCAGTTGCTGTTGCTGCGTTGACTCAAGCTGCCTTCACAGTAATAGACAGTTCAAGTACTAATGTAGAAATTAGCAATTTAATTGCACCTCAAGCCATAGTTGAAAATTTTGTAAATATTGGCTCAGGAACTTTAACAGTCGCAACTACCGGTACTCATTTGGCTTCTTTAAATCTGTCCGGCAATGTTGCCTTTACTGCTACTGCTGATCAAGTAACCACCGGAATTACCGTTTCTGGCCAATCAGACTCTAGCAATGTCAATTTGTATTTGGCCAATGGCGCAGATGCCAATGTAGGGGGTAAAGATATTATTGCCCTAGGTAACGGTAACGATTTTGTGATGGATGCGGGTAACGGTCAAATTACTTTGGATCTGGGTAGTGGTTCGAATGTGGTAATGCTTGTTGGGGTCGGAGTTAATGGCAATGTGAATTTTGCAATGCATACCGATGCCAATTCTGACGTTGTTGTTGTAGCCGCCAATAGCGTTTCCTCTGCCAGTGCCTTAGCTTCTCATCCATTGGTGACCATTACGGGATTGAATAATGAGGCTCATAGCAATGATTCCATTACCTTCTTGGGCGATATGGGAAGTGCCTTAAGTTGGGCTAATGGCAGCGGGGCTGCTGGTGCTCAGGTAGTCAATGTGCAAGGCGACAGCGCAAATTTGGTGAATTGGATTAGTGCTGCGCAAAACGATGCTCATGCTGCGCACTCTGTATCGTGGTTTCAGTTTAATGGTAATACTTACGTTCTAGAATCAGCGCTTGGCGCTGCTGGTAATCACATTGGGGATACGGTAATCAAACTTACTGGTTTAACGCAATTTACAGGTAGTGACGGTGAGTTAGCGTTTGGAATGCTGCATTTAGCAGGTTAAATGTGATTCGTTTTATGTAATAAAAAGCCGCCCAGTTGAGCGGCTTTTTCGTTAGTGTAATACATTAAAATTGAATGGTGTCGCCCGTACCCAAAGGGTTGAGCTCTTCTTGCAATGCCTTGGAGTAAGCCATACGCGCAGTTTGCAATACCGATGCTTGTGCTTGGAGGCGAGCGAGCTCGCTATCAACGTATTGCAGACTATTTAATTGACCTTTAGCTTTGTCTGAAAGGCTTTCGAATTCATATTCTTTGTTATCAATCGTAATGGTGGTCATATGGTTCATTTCCTCGTAAAAACAACAGAATTTCAATTGTAAATGCAGTTAAATTACTCTATAGACAATTGCTAAAATTTTATTGTAGGGCCTAAAAAGCCCATTGCAGTAGGTAAGTCCTACAAGCATGAAATAGCTTTAAAAATTAATAGTGTATTTTTGGCGATTGGTTATAATTTGGAGATTATCGATTAACCATACCGGTTTTTTGATCTGACATATTAGTGATTTAGGATCATGTCTATTATTCGCATTGATGACGTCGAGTATGAATTAGACCTCTTAACTGAAGAGGCTAAAGCACAACTGACATCCGTACAGCATACGGATCAAAAAATTGCAGAATTAAAGCGCGATTTAGCAATTGCACAAACTGCCCGCGCAAGTTACGCAAGTACCTTGCGTGAAATGTTGGGTCATGGTGAAGATGCTCCATTTAGGGCTCCGAGCGGAATTCAGGTTCGTCACTAAATTTACGGAGAAATTATTTGGTCCTTGATTTAAGGGCTTTAATTTTCTCTAAAAGTGTGTCTTAGATCACATATTTAGGATTTATTCCTTGAGTTGATTTTTTAAAGCCCATATCCTGACAGACCATATTTCATTTTTTATTGAGAAATTAGCTTGTCAAGTGCGATCAATACCCTGACGGAAAATAGCGTCGCCGAGCTTTATCTTGGGTTTTTTGGTCGTTCGCCCGATACCGGTGGAATGCTTTACTGGGCAAATCAAATCGCCAATGGCACCAGTGTAGCTACTGTGGAGCAGGGGTTTGCGCAGTCGGCTGAATTTACTGCGCTCTATTCCAATATGACTGCTTCGCAAGAAGTTGGTCAAATTTACGAGTATGTTTTGGGGCGGGCCCCTGATGTGGGCGGCTTGAACTATTGGGTCTCAATGCTTGATTCTGGCGTCTCAATAGGAGCGCTTGTTTGGGATGTGGTCAATACTGCCTTTAATGAACAGGGTACGGCAGACGGAATCTTCGTTCAATCCCAAATTAGCGCCGCTGAAGCACTCATGGCTCCGGTTGTGCTAAACCAATCTAGTACCTCCTGGACAGTTAACTCAGGCTTTGGGCAAGCGGATGTTGCAAAAGCCTTTAGCGCCATCTTAGATTGCACCCCAGTAACTTCGAATTCCATACCATCCCTATTAAATCAGTGGGACTTAAATGCGATGCATTTTCAGGCAGCATGGTCCTCTGGCGCTACTGGCAAAGGTGTAGTGATAGCTGAAATTGATACGGGCATCGATCTTGGAAATTTTGCTCTTACCCAAAATTTG
>CAIYZI010000011.1 GCA_903930665.1 uncultured beta proteobacterium | reverse complement strand
TATCCCCTTGAATGCTGGTAAGTGTTTGACGTAATGCAACCATCGTACCCACAACCTCGCGCATCAAGACATTTAACTCATCTTTATCGGTAACCTTGGCTACACGCTCAAGCAATACATTGAGATCTCTCACTGAACGGGTTAAACCTTCATTACCTTTGCCATCGCCCGCCATGATGACGTTAAGATTGGTCAATAAAGAGTCAAATTTTTTCTGAGTGCCATCAATATCCATGGAATTGAAAGCGCCTAATAACTTTTGAATGCCATCGATAATTTCATCAGCCTGATTTGGCAGGGCTGGAACCACTGGATATTTGGGGGTCCAAGTAAACGGCAGTTTGGGATAGAGGTCCGCCTTTGGTATGAAATCAAATTCCACATAATTCACACCAGTAATACCCATAGATTTCACACGCGCCCGCAAGCCAGCCTTAATAAAATCATTAATATCATCTTCGTCAACATTGTCGCCAAAGATTTTCATCCGCACGACGACATATTCCTGACGATCAATGAGAGGCCTATCTTTTTCATAAAGATCACCAGTAAGACCAATCATGGATACCTGTCCTACTTTGACACCTCTAAACCGAACAGAAGCCCCTACATCTAAGCCGGTAACAGATTGTTTGATATAAGTCTCAACCGTATAAGATTTTTGAAAGAATCTTCCTGAGCCAAAGACCAGAATGACAGCCACCAACACAGCGATAGCCGCCAGGACAAATACTCCTAGGCGAAAGTAATTGGGATTTGAGTTTGTGCTCATGCTACTTCCTTGCTCATAATGCGATTAAAGAATTGATGTACCCGAGGATCGGTACTGGTATCTCTTAAGACTTTTGGATCGCCTTCGGCAATGATGCCTTTCGCCTCTTTATCTAGCATCACCACCTTATCGGCAATGGCATAAATACTGGCGAGCTCATGCGAGACGATGACAAAGGTAATGCCTAGATTTTTGGATAGATCCATGATGGTTCTATCAAGATCTGCTGAAGTAATAGGATCTAAACCTGCGGAAGGTTCATCTAAGAATAATATTTTAGGATCCAAAGCCATAGCGCGCGCAATGGCTGCACGTTTTTGCATGCCGCCACTAATCTCGCTTGGCATATAAGTTTCGTAAGGCAGGAGGCCCACAAGATCCAATTTTGTGCGCGCAAGCAAATCCATTTGTGGCCGAGTAAGTTGTGTGTACTCCTCCATAAAGAGGGTAACGTTATTTAATAAATCCATCGACCCGAACAACGCGCCCTCTTGGTACATTACGCCAAAGCTGGTCATAATCTTTTGGCGTTCAACACCTAGGGCGGCAGTGATATTTTGCCCTTCAATGAGGACGTCACCCCCTAAGGGTTGATAAAGACCGAACATGTTTTTTAAAAGACTAGATTTTCCGCAACCCGAACCGCCAAGAATGACAAAGATTTCCCCATTCTGAACGGTGAAATTGAGGTTCTGCAATAAAACTTTAGAGCCATAACCTATCGTCAGGTTATGAACATCAATGGCGTTGCTGGTCATATCCATTAGAAGCCCGTCTTGTAAGAGATATAAGCAAATATGCCGTCAACCACGACAATCATCACAATACTGCTGACCACTGCGCGCGTTGCTGAAATACCAACGGCCGCTGCACCATCACCCGTTTGCATGCCACGCAAGCAACCTACAGCTGAAATCACCACGCCAAAAAGCGTTGCCTTAAGGAGGCCAGATGAGATGTCTTCAATATCGACCGCTTGCAACATGCCATTATAAAAATTCGAGAAAGGCACACCATAGGCAAGCATGGTGAACATAGAAGCAAAGATGCTGACAATGTCAGCATATAAGGTCAATATGGGTGCTACCAATATTCCTGCCAACACTCGCGGCACGACCAAGAATCGAATCGGACTTAATCCGCCTGTAATTAATGCATCGACTTCGCTATTCACGGTCATGGTGCCAATCTCGGCAGCAAATGCAGCAGATGAACGTCCAGCAAGCAAGATGGCGGTAATTAAGGGGCCCATCTCACGTACGATACCTAGGGCAGCAAGTGGGCCAACAAACGTTACTGCACCAAACTTTTGCATACCAATAGCCGCCTGAAAGGACAAAATCACCCCAATTAAAAAAGCGACCAAGCCAACAATCGGCAATGCCGCAATACCGGCTTGAACTGCTGTATTAACAAAGTCCCCCCACCGAACCTGTCTGGGGTGACAAAGCGACCAAAATAAATCATCTGCAAGATGACCCGTAAACGTAATTAAACCAACACCATCATTGAAAAGATTCTGGGATGCCATTCCAGTGGTCTCAATTAAACCCATCTTTGGTCTAATTACTGGAACGGGAAATAAGTTTCCAATGGGATCAAATTCATGCAAGAGGGGTTGATACTTTTGATCAAGGCCCTGGAGATCAAAAGTGCCACCAGCTTTTTGTTGTGCCTCCTGAATATCAATCAAGAACGCAATGCCCGATCCATCCAAGGATTTAGCTTGTGAGGCATCAAAGATTAATGACTTGCTCTTCCCATCCCCCTGCCCTAACCAAAGGTCTTGGTCTTGGCGAATTTGCGTCCAAACATCGCCTAATGAGTAGACGTTAATATTTCCGCTCAATGCCACCTTGGCGTTAGCTGCGTCAACTTGAGACCAGCTAGCTACTGGCGCTTCTATAGGGGATGAGTTTGGAATTGGAAGGCTCATAGCCAAACTATAAGGGAAGTATTAAAAGTTAGACCTAAAAGCAAGGCCTAAAAGCCCAAAAATGAGAAAGGGCCCAGTCTTTCAACTAGGCCCTCGTAAAGGTTGGTGCGGCTGGCAGGAATTGAACCCACGACCCCTTGGTTCGTAGCCAAGTACTCTATCCAGCTGAGCTACAGCCGCAACAGCCATAATTATGCCATGGAAGAGAAAAACTACATTACTCCTGCTGGACATGAGCGAATTAAGAGTGAGCTATTACAGCTGCTAAACCTTGATAGACCGGAGGTTGTAAAGGTTGTCCACTGGGCCGCCTCCAATGGTGACCGGTCTGAAAATGGGGACTATATCTATGGAAAAAAGCGTCTTCGGGAGATTGATCGGCGAATTCGCTTCCTCAATCAGCGCCTTGAGTTTGCCGTTGTTGTCGATAATTTAGCCAGAAAAACCGGTGATGAAGACTCTGATCAGGTCTTTTTTGGGGCTACTGTGACTTATAGCAACCTTGAGGGGGTCAATACCGGCCTAAAGACCACCATTACCATCGTAGGCGTTGATGAGGTCGATTTAGATAAAGGATATGTCAGTTGGGTCTCCCCTATCGCTAAAGCCTTAATAAAGGCCCGATTAGGCGATTGCGTCATGATTCAGACCCCTACAGGTCCAACGGAAATTGAAATTCTAGATATTCAGTACAAGTAACTATGCAAGTTAGCTAATTAGCTAAGTTGTTAAGGCAACCCGCAAAGAGCTCAAATAGACCTGGTACGCGTTACTCGCATGACATCGTGATTAGTTCGCAGGCTTCGCATTACCTTAGAAAGATGCAGACGATCGGCCACTTGGATCGTAAAGCGTATGGTGACGGAATCTTCTTTGTAGCGGTCATCCATGGAGACATTCAAAATATTGGAGTCCGCCGCGGTAACGCTACTAGCTACACGAGCTAATACGCCCTTGCCCTGACGGGTATCTATGGCTAGGTCGACATCAAACTCTCTATTGATATCTTTACCCCACTCCACCTCAACCCATTTATCACTGTCTTTAGAGAGCATGCGTAAAGCGTGTGGGCAGTCGTTCATGTGAACTTGCAACCCCTCACCTTTGCCCAGGTAACCAATAATGTTGTCTCCAGGAATAGGATGACAGCAGCTTTGGAAGCTCATAGAGTTACCTTCGCGCCCATCAACCAATATCGCCTGCCGCTGATGTTGGTTTGCAGTCTCCTGTTGAGGAGAGACCCAATCAGCAGCCCCTAGACGCATTTGCCCAGCCCCACCGCCTTCGTCTATCAGAATCTTGAGACGGATGGCTAGCTCTTGCGCCAATCGACGTCCTAGCGCGATGTTGACGCAGGCCTCTTCCCGAGTTTTATCGCCAGTCCAATGCAGGAGCTTTTCCCAAATTTCTGGCGATAAAAGACCGGCGTCTACACCTTGCTGCCGTAGAGCGCTAGCCAATAGACGCTCACCCAATTGCAAGGACTCCGAGTAATGCTTGGTCTTGAGGGAATGGCGAATCGAAGCACGGGCTTTGCCAGTTCGAACAAATGCCAGCCAACCAGGATTCGGTTGAGAGCTGGCAGAAGTGATTACCTCAATGATGTCGCTATTTTTTAACTCACTGCGCAAAGGTAGCTGAAGTCCATTGATCTTGACTGCTACACAGGTATTTCCGACATCACTATGAATGGCATAGGCAAAGTCCAGCGCGGTAGCGCCTCTTGGTAAGGCTCGGATTTGACCTTTTGGCGTAAAGACGTAAACAGCATCAGGGAATAAGTCGATTTTGACGTGCTCTAAAAACTCCTGAGAGTCGCCACTACTATCCTGAATATCAATTAATGACTGGAGCCACTGATGAGCGCGATTCTGCACTTCACTCATATCAGGTGATCCATCTTTATAAGCCCAATGCGCCGCTACACCAGCTTCTGCTACAGCATGCATTTCAGTAGTGCGAATCTGAAACTCGACCGGCACGCCTGATGGACCCAACAAGGTAGTGTGCAGCGACTGATAGCCATTGAGTTTTGGAATAGCGATGTAATCCTTAAACTTGCCAGGCATGGGCTTATATAAGGAATGCAAAATACCCAAGGCGCGATAGCAATCATCTATCGTATGGACGGTAACGCGAAAGGCATAAACGTCGAGGACCTGAGAGAAGCTCAAATGCTTAGTCCGCATCTTGGTGTAAATGCTAAATAAGGTCTTTTCTCTACCGCGCAGGTCAACCTCTACATTGCATTTAGCAAAGGCCGTACGAGTGGCCTGCAGGATCTTCTCGATCATTTCCTTGCGATTGCCACGGGCACGCTTTACAGCACTCTCAATGACGCGAAAACGCATTGGCATGGAGTAACGGAAGCTAAGGTCTTGCAAGTCTCGGTAGATAACATTTAACCCCAAGCGGTGAGCAATGGGAGCATAGATCTCTAAGGTTTCAGCCGCTACCCTGCGGCGCTTGGCGATTGGAACGGCATCTAGGGTGCGCATGTTGTGCGTACGATCAGCCAGCTTGACCAAGATGACACGAACATCGCGCGCCATCGCCATGAACATTTTTCGGAAACTTTCAGCCTGCGCTTCTGCGTGACTCTGAAACTCCAATTTATCTAACTTGGTTAAACCCTCTACTAACTCTGCAACTTTGCCCCCAAACTTGTCGACAAGATCGGCCTTAGTGCAGCCAGTATCTTCAATGACGTCATGCAACAACGCAGCCATGATTGAGGGCGCATCCAGACGCCAACCAGCGCACAGCTCCGCTACGGCAAGGGGATGGGTAATGTAAGGCTCTCCACTATGCCGATATTGGCCTAAATGGGCCTCATCAGCGAAATGAAACGCTTTTTTGATCTGAACGATTTCTTCAGGCTTAAGATGACCCAGCTTGGAAATTAATCCATCAATCGAGATAACTTGATGCTTAAGCGGAAGATTGGGCTGAGAAGTTGGCCCAAACAAATGGCGACTAGATTGCGCCAATAAGGTCGCAAGAATAGAGTCTTTGTTGGATGTTTTATCGGTTTGATCCGATACTTCAGAAGAATGAGAAAGCAAATCCTTCTGGGTAGTCTGTGGAGACTCTTTAGACAAGAGTTCTCCTGATGTATCCGATGTGTCGTTAAGGCTTAAGGGGAGCTCCACACCGGAACCCCTGAATTACAGAGGTACTTTGGTCAACATATCACGGTCAGTCACGCCAGCAGCGACTTCTCTTAAGGCAGCTACAGTGGCTTTATCTCTTGACTCAACACGTGGAGAGTGACCTTGAACGAGTTGACGAGCGCGATACGTCGCAGCCAATACAAGCTCAAAACGATTAGGAATGGTTTTTAGACAATCTTCTACAGTAATACGGGCCATGCGGAACTCACTTAATTTAGCTTCAATACCTATAGGATAACTGATTACACCCCAAGACGCTTCAAAAGAGCGGGATTGCGCGCCATTACCGGGGAGGATCTCAGTCGACTTGCTGCTACAACGTGGCGTAAATCCGTCAAGGCTTGCTCAAAATCATCATTGACCACAATGTAATCAGCTTCATGAGCATGCTGCAACTCAAGATGGGCTGCTGCTACGCGCTTTTGAATCGTTGCCTCATCATCCTGACCCCTCTTACGCAAACGCTCTTCTAGAGCCTCAATAGAAGGCGGGAAGATAAAGATCCATTGCACCTCAGGAATTAAGCCCCGAATTTGCTGAGCACCCTGCCAGTCGATTTCCAAAATGACGTCCCGACCTGTTTTCATCTGCGCCTCAATCCAAGCGCGGGAGGTGCCATAGAAATGACCGTGCACTTGCGCCCATTCCAAAAAATTTCCCTCATCCCGCTCGCGCAGAAAGTCTTCTTTAGTGGCAAATCGGTAATCCGTGCCATCTACCTCACCAGGCCTTGGAGCACGGG
>CAIYZI010000010.1 GCA_903930665.1 uncultured beta proteobacterium | reverse complement strand
TACATAACTATCACATGCAATCACATGACAACCTAAACGTTTAGCACTAATAACGAATTCTTTACCCAACTCACCAGAACCCAATAACAGAATTTTCTTCATTCCCAGACCCTTATTTTTTGATCATTCTCGAGGCTATATTTTAGCAATTTCAGATCAACATCTATAAACTGAAAGGCACTGAGCTTTACCTCAAGGGTAAACCCCTTGCCAGCACTGTCACAGCCCTGCCAAACACAGTACCCCTATGCATTGGCAGTCAGAGCTTTTTTAGTAACCTGATATCCAGACTGCATCAAGTTTTCAATAGTCTTTCTGGAAAAGTCGTAATCCTTAGAGGACGGCTCATCCTCTGAATTCTCGCGCGTAATACGGGTCACTTTCATCGGTGATTCCGATGCCATCAATTGAATATATCCTGGACGATGCCTTAACTTGTTGAGCTTTTCAGGAGGCACTTCATTCATGACCTCCTCAACCAGTTTTTGAAAGTTCAAAACTAGCGTTTGGGTTTTTAATTCACTACGAATTCGCTCGGAATACAAAATCTCATCTCTTCGGCCTAAGACATCCAAGAGATTTCCTGGTAAGTGATTAATGGAGCCCGGAAAAAGATCAATGACATATACCTGCTTACCTGAAGTTCCACATCGATCGAGCACTTGATCCAATGGTGAATTACTGACAATCCCACCATCCCAGTAATGACGGCCATTGATGGTTGTCCATGGAAAACCTGGGGGCAAACTACCACTTGCCAGGATATGGTCAGGAGTGAGGGTGTCGATATAACTATCAAACATTACCAATTCACTCGTCTCTACATCCACCGCACTAATCATTAATCGCACTGGGCTTGATTTCAATTTACCGAAATCTACATACTTTTCCAGCAACTTTTTTACTGGAGATGTATCGTAAAAACTAGTCCACTGACTCGGCAATTGTGTAAAGCAAGTAAAAGGATTCAACCAACGCGGCTTGAAGAAATTAGGGACGCCCAATGCGGCAATTTGGTTGCACGCTTGAATCTGACGAAATTCTTCCGTAGGGCCAGGTGGTGTGTCTACTTTTAACTCATTCCAAAAAGCTTCAAGCGCTTCCATAGGATTATCAGGATTGCCTGCAATGATTGCGCCATTAAATGCCCCAATAGAAACACCCGCAACAATATTCGGTGAAATGTGACTCTCACTCAAGGCCTTCATAGCACCACACTCAAACGCTCCAAAAGCGCCCCCACCTTGCAATATCAAAATATTTTGATTGGGGATATGAGATAAAGAAAAATTAGGATCAGAGAGTTTTGCTTTTACCATCTCTAAATTGACCTTGTGCTTTATTAGCGACTCCATCACTTTTGTTTCTTCAGATGGCCTACCTAAAGAAAACAAAGCCATTGGGATATTATCTCGCAAGAAAAAAGCAGCGAACGATCCAGAATCTAGTGAACCACGATGAATACATTCATAAGGCTTCTCAATTAGACCGAGAAGATTGCAACTAACATCGAAGACATCGCTATAGAAATAAGGCACCTCAAGATAGGGCACCTTATTACCCAACATATTTTGCGCGGCAACACGAGCCTCTTTAACCGCCCCATCCCAGTGCTCAATACGCTGATGGCGGCCAAAAACCAGATCGTAATAATTGGCAACATCTCCTGCGGCAAAAATATTAGCGCGGTTGGTGCGTAAATACTCATCAACCAAAATACCATCCTCTAGCTTGATGCCGCTTCCATGTAAAAAATCCACTTCGGGCAAAACGCCAGCGCCAATCACCACTAGATCACAGGACAAGACTTCACCCTTACTCGTTTCAACAGAGCTTACTCGTCCACTACCTTTAAATGCAACTGGATATTCACCCACCAAAACACGAACCCCATGTTTTTCAAAAATATCCAAAAAGTATTCTGAAACTTCGGGCATTTGCAATTGCCCCAGAAGATGATCGCGCTCAAGCAAGGTAACCTTGAGTCCTTTTTGCGCTAAAGAAGCCGCTACTTCTAGGCCGATAAAGCTACCACCAATTACTACCAATTCTTTAGCGGTTTGCGCCTCTTGATGAATGGCGCTTGCATCTGCAAACACATGCAGGTAATGAATACCCTCTAATGTCGCCCCAGGAATATCCAGTTTCTTAGGCGTAGATCCACTAGCAATCAGTAATTTTTTATAGTGAATTTCTTCACCCGATCCAATCCTTACCAAATGTTTACCGGTATCTACTGAAGTCACCGGACTATTTAAGAGCACCTCAATATTGAGCTCTTGATATTTCTTGGGATCCAAAATAAAACGGGGCTCTGGAG
>CAIYZI010000009.1 GCA_903930665.1 uncultured beta proteobacterium | reverse complement strand
CCATGAGCCTGTACCACAAGGAACCTCCCGAAGCCGGCTGTTTGACGGTTTGCATTTACTGTGGAACGGCGTTGAAATTCGATGCAGACGGTGGGTTGCAAAGACTTTCGGACGATGACCTGGCGGAGATAGCGCTTGAGGACCCCGCAACTTTCTCCCTTGTAGTGAAGACGCAAAATGTTGTGGGTTTGTTCAGGCTTTCTCATCCATCCGGGGGGGGAAAACGATGAAAGAACAAGTAAAATTGCTGATTGATCTACGTGGTTTGCGGCAGGAGGTTGGAATGTCTTTGGCCAGCGTCGAGAAATTGTCGGGCGTAAGCGAAGCAACTTTTGCGCGCATGGAATCAGGCGATTCGCCAAGCTTGGCCAACGCGCTGCAAGTTGCCAGATTTTTGCAAATGCCGGTGGAAGAGATTTGGAGCTTGGACGCAACAAAGAAAGGCTGAAACAATGAAAGCCATTCTTGCCGGTTGCCGCTGCATCACCGATAGCAACGAGCTTTACTCCGCCATTCGCGAATCGGGCTTCGAGATTACGGAAGTGGTTTGCGGCGAGGCGCGCGGCGTGGACGCGATGGGGCGACGGTGGGCGGAACAGCACTCCATTCCCGTGGCCAGCTTCCCTGCCGATTGGGATCGTGACGGTCGAAGCGCCGGTTACTTGCGCAACGCACGCATGGCAGAGTATGCTGAGGCGCTGATTGCGGTTTGGAATGGCAAAAGCCCTGGCACCAGGCATATGATTCAAATTGCCCGCGAGAAGGGGCTCAAAGTCTACGTTCATCTGGTGGGGCCAGCCAATGACTAACGAACTCTTCCCGGCGCTGTCTGCATCCGTCATCAGCCTTCGGCCGATCAGCATGACGGCGACCAGCATCGATGGAATCCGGAAGCAACTGAAGACCCAGACGCGGCGCACGATGTATCCGCAGCCCGTGGGAACTCGCCCGGTTCAAGACCCCGAAAACGCTCTTCATTGGATAGGCGAAAATGGCCAGCGCTGGCGCTCTGCGTATGGCGTTCCCGGCGATGAATTGTGGGTGAGAGAAGTTTGGGCGCTGGTCGAACCGTATCCAGAAGTTTTTCAAAAATACGAACTGCCGATTGCCCGGCGAGTGGAAAAGAACCCGGTAGCGCTGGAATACTGGCGCAAGCGCATCATCTTCTATAGCGATTTCCCTGGTAAAAAGCCGGAGCAATGCGACCGGGGAGCTACCGATAACAAGTGGCGCAGCCCGGTCACCATGCCGCGGTGGGGGGCGCGGCTGTGGCTGAAAGTAACCGGCATCTGGCCCCAACAGGTGCAGGAGATCAGCGAAGCCGGTGCGCTGGCCGAAGGAATCCAGCGGCAAGCGCTGCCTGAGTTGAGCGGTAACCGGTATCATTGGGGCGACCCTTCAAAGGACAGGTACAAGACCGCCGTCGAGGCTTACGCCGCGCTTTGGGACTCAATCAATGGCAAGACAAATCGTTGGGCCTTGAATCCCTGGGTATGGCGTGTTTCGTTCGAGAGGATCGCGGGATGAACTGCAAGCATTGCCACAAACCGATCGAACCGAGCAATTCGCTTGGCGCTCCCGAATTGAAGTGGCGGCACACGGAAGATCAATCGCTGATCTGTTTTGACGGACACAAGCCGATGCACTCTCCCGAGGATGGCTCTGTGTTTGCGGCCGAGCCGGAAGAGGAAGAAGACCGTGGCTGATCTTATGCTGCATTTGAAGCACCGATATTTTCAGGAGATCAAAGACGGAAGCAAGCTGTTTGAATACCGGCTGGTCAACGAATACTGGACCAAGCGGCTGGTTGGACGGGAATACGACCGCGTGATCTTTTGGGATGCGTATAAGCCGGGCGGCCCGGAAACGGTGATGATCAAACCCTATGCCGGTTACAGTATGACAACCATCACCCATGAGCATTTTGGGAAGGCTCCGGTCACGGTCTTCGCAATTCCGGTGGCGTGTTAGGGAGGAACGATGAGAATTGAATGGTGGGAGCATTGGAAAGCCATCCTGGGCGGGTATTTCTGGCTCCCTTGTCCGAATTGCGGACGCATGTTTGGCGGACAGGAAGGCAAACGCGGGGAAGTCTTATGGAATCGCGATCTTCCTGGCAACGGCCTGATCACTTGCGCCGATCTTGTCTGCAGAGCACAAGTGCGTGCGCGCAACCGGGAGAACGGATTGCCGGAGGGTGCGTGGCCGCTGAAGCCGGAAGCGGGAGATCCTCTAGGCAAGATTAAGAGAGCAATTATGGGCGTTGCCTTGACACCGGATCAAGCCCAAGAAGTCATTCAACTCGTCAAACTCTGCGTGCCACCAGCAACGATGGATGATTGCGAGGACCGATG
>CAIYZI010000008.1 GCA_903930665.1 uncultured beta proteobacterium | reverse complement strand
AGATTGGGGTTTGATTAAAGTTATTTTTGCGGCACAAATATAATTAAGAATTTTTACGTGTTCTAAAAAGATTTAGCATGACTTTTATGACAACATACTACATTTAAATTTGATTAAAACTTTTTATATTTTCACTCATTCAATATTTTCTTTTTTGGGGCCAGCGGCTCCATTGGTTGCTGCGGCGGCCAATGGCGGAGCAATAGGGCGTGCAGATGGTGGCGAAACCCCTGGAGATATTACAGAATATCTGTTGCGCCATGAAAATAGCGCATCTTTTCATCCTAGCGGCCTTCTCCACACAGAAGGCGCTGGCCGTACTGACAATATTAATACGAATGTCCCTGCCGGTGCTTATGTAATCCCCGCTGACGTTGTTTCTGGTCTTGGGGAAGGAAATACTCTTGCTGGGGCTAGTGTTATTGATAGAATGATGGGGACAGCCCCTTATGGTATTAAAAAACCAGATTTGAAAGAAGGCAGGTCACTTCCTCGCGCCCCCATGCCGCATGTAGATGTACCAGACCCCTTACAAGCGGTAAGAGAATCTGGTTTTGCTTCTGGTGGCGCTCCCGCCGTTTTCAATCCCATTGACCCCAGCAAAATGCCTTCAAATGGTATTATACCAAGTAGCTTACCAACTAAGGGATCAACTCAAGGAAATTTACTCAATGCTATGCAGGGAAATTCTCGTGGAGGTCAAGCACATGATGGCGATGGCGATAAAGTCCCCGTTGTTCTTGCTGGTGGAGAATATGTTATACATCCTAAAGATATTGAAGGTAAATTTGGTAGCCTCAAGCATGGGCATGATATATTAGATAAGTGGGTAGTATTGCAAAGAAATAAAATAGCAAATGAGATGAAGCGCTTGCCTCCACCAGTAGGAGTTAAAAAATCATGACATCAGAATATCCTAAAAATGTCAGAATTGCTACCATAGCAGATAAATCTAAAGTATTGGATTTTATCCGTGCTGGCCATGAAGAAAGCGCTGTATTTTCCCTTAGTGAATATAAAATCAATCTTTTAGCTGAGAAAGCATTAACGCGAGAGGCTCCAGTTTGGATTGCTGTAATTGATTCTCCTGAAAAAAATGAAATTGCGGCCAGTATTTGTATAGAATACTGCCAAATGTGGTACACGGAAGATTGGCATCTTAACGAATTATGGAATAATGTTCGCAAAGAATACCGTAAATCAAGTTATGCGCGTGATCTTATAGCTTTTGCTAAATGGCTATCCGAACAGGCAAACCGAACTCTTGCTATGGGTATTATTACCAATGAGCGCGTAGAAGCTAAAATGGCAATGTATCGCAGAAAAATGCCCCAAGTTGGCGCATATTTTATGTGGAATACACCTGATAAATTTGCATTAGATAATCTTGGAGTTAAACATGGGCGGCGGTAAAGGTAGTTCATCAACCACTACGCAAAATATACCTCAATCGGTACTTGATGAATATAATCAAGTAACAGCCCAAGCTAATACTGTTGCCCAAAATCCATTGCAGCAATATAGCGGTCAAATTGTTGCTGGATTAAATCAGAACCAGAATCAAGGGTTAGCAGCACTTTCCAATACTAGCGGCTTGACACAACCATATTCCAATGCCGCGCAAACAATGCTTACAAATAGCACGCAGCCTATTACTGCCGCCCCTATTACTGCAAGCACTATTAACCAATACATGAGTCCCTATACTGCGGATGTTCTTAATACGCAGATAGCGGCAGAAAACAACCAAGATGCCATACAGAATCAAGGGGT
>CAIYZI010000007.1 GCA_903930665.1 uncultured beta proteobacterium | reverse complement strand
TAAGGGAAAGTTCATTCACTATTCTTATGAAGTGTTTAGTGGCAATAAGAAGGGTGAAAAGGGTGGCTTCATGAAGTTGAAGTTGCTGAGCAACTATTCCAAAGCTCAAGATATTGAAATTAAAAACCTCAGTATTAGCTATCTCTCTAGGGTGGACTATGCCACTGTGAACTGCGCAGAGAAGTCAAGGCAGCTTCAAATCAGCGCCTTTGAGTTGTATGAAGATGCTGATGGAAAGGGCTGGAATTACAAAGGCGCCCCGAAAAAAATCAAGTGGGATAAAGTGCCTAAAAATAGTACTTTAGATAGTCTTTTGAAGGATGTTTGCTCAGGAAATTAAGTCTACCGCTTGTCCTAAAGCTTGGTTGTTACTTCTGCGATGTCTCTGTGAAGTCGCTGAGTTTTGTGCCATCAGAAATGGCGCCATTCTCTGACTGGACAACTCGTTGTGAGCGGTAAATGCTAGTGCGCCCTGAAAATAGATAGCTGACTACACAAGCAATTGCTGCGTAGATTCCCATCTCAGCACCAAAAAGCTCCATGGCCATCACCATAGAGGCCAGCGGAGTGTTTGCTGCACCGGCAAAGACGGCAACAAAACCCACTCCTGCTAGTAATGAAAATGGCATATCGAGTACTGGGGCTAAAGCATTACCCAAGGTGGCGCCAATATAAAATAAAGGTGTCACTTCGCCACCTTTAAAGCCGCTGCCGATAGAGGTGACGGTAAAAGCCATCTTGCCCAAGAAATCATAAGAAGCCAATGGCTGATTAAACGCATCCACAATGGTGGATATGCCCAGGCCAATATAGCGGTCCGTACCTACTGCCCAAGTGGCAGCGATAATCATGATGCCTCCGATGAGCGGGCGCAGTGGAGCGTAGGCAATGTGCTTTTTAAAGAAGGCGCTGGTATGGTGGGTGATGTCTGCAAACGCTTTGCCCGCGAGGCCAAAGGCGATGCCGGCAATAACCATAGCAACAAATCCCCAGGCGGTAATGCTCGGAATGGATTGCACTACATAGTGGGTGTGTTGCACTCCCCACAATAATGAAACCTGGTCAGCAATGATGGCCGCAACCACGCAAGGAAAGAGGGCGTCATAGCGCATCCGGCCGATAACTAAAACCTCTAAGCCGAAGATTGCCCCTGCTAATGGCGTGCCAAAGACCGAGGCAAAGCCAGCGCTAATGCCGACCATTAAGATGATCTTGCGGTCAGCGGAATTCAATTTAAAGAGATGGGTAAGTTGGTCGGCTAAAGAGGCACCCATCTGAACAGCGGTTCCTTCTCTACCTACCGAAGCACCAAACAAAATGGAGACAATGTTTCCGAAAAAAACAAATGGCGCCATCCTAAGGGGGATGGTTTGCTTGGGATCATGGATTTCATCGATAATGAGGTTATTGCCTCGTTCAACGTGTTCACCAAAACGCAAATAGATCCAACCTACTGCAAAGCCAGCAACAGGCAGCAACCACATTAACCAATGGTAGGCGGTATGGGTAGCGGTAGCCCACTCCAGTGCAATTAATAGAAAGGCAGAAGCCGTGCCGGATAGGGCGGCCACAACCCCGGCAATCAACAGCCATTTGCCTATATAGGGAAACAGGGCTACTTGTTCTGGGTATCGGAATCTGGGCATATCAGGGGATAATTCTAAAGGCTAGGCGCGTAATCTGAATTAAATCATTCCGATTG
>CAIYZI010000006.1 GCA_903930665.1 uncultured beta proteobacterium | reverse complement strand
TTATCAAAAAAATCAATATGTTAAAACTTTTACTGGCATTTCTCGATTAGCATTACCGCCCTTATTCTTATCCCATTGATTATTCGATCAAGGGTAATTGATCAAATCAAAAAAGCACCTTGGGCGATCTTTTTTATGGACCTGCTTATGTCAATCGTTCCTTTTACACTATTTGCTTATGCATCGCATGCACTAGAAGCGGGCACCATAGTGACGATCAATGCTACGGCCCCATTTGGGCGGCGCTCATTTCTAGCAAGACTCTCAAATTCATGCATTTTGGCAGCAATCAGTAAATCTTTATCAATGCCACAGGAGCCCTCGTAATGCAGGTCTGCTTCAGTCACGGTGACGCGGTGTAACTTAGAAAGTAGCATGATGTGTTGCATGGATTTCCTGGGAGGGTAAGTGGGTTTTAATAAGAATGGCGATAGTCAATATTCGTTACTATTGCATAAATGAATTCTCAAGCACTAGAGTTGTAGGCATGAAGCTCTCGAAAAATCTAATTGAACAGGCCATCAAGGGTTCAGCCATAAGCGGCCTATCCATATCTGAGCAAATCGAGCATTGGGCAAGCATTGGCTCGATGGTGGAGGTCAATCCCGATTAGCCATATGACTTTATTAAAGCTGTATTGGATTCTGATCGAGATACCTGCCTTTAAGAATATCGATATTCTTAAATTCCTAATAGTTGGTAATCCAATAGGACATTACCGTTATCCATAGGGCGATAAATAGTAAAACCAATCTTTCAGCATTCAAAAACCCTTTAGGCCTTGGCGCCAAGCAGATGCCACAAAATGGCCGTTCACTCAGAATGTGGGCTTTGCAGTTTTTACAGGGAATGCGCTTGATGGAAGTCATCAATTCATCGCCATACTAGGGCGCAATATAGTGCGGCTAGTGCACAAAGCACCAGCATCAAATGAATCGCTATGCCAAGCATTTTCTCAAGCATATTGATTGGTCATTGATGCATCCGGGAATAAGCGCTCCCAATCCATTGCATTATTGGGTGGTCCATATAGATGTTTATTTGGGATTGCGTCAATGGCGCCACCAATAGAGTTGCTAGTACCTACAGAGATATCACCATACAGAGTATGAAAACGCATATCACTAGACAGGGCAATATAAAAAGGTTTTAGAGCCGTATCGTGTTTGAGAAGCTTAATCACTTGCCATCCGTAATGAAAAATTTAGAAACTTCAGCATAGCGATAGGCGGTCGATACAGACATCCCTTATTTGTGGGGTTTGCTTAATTTAAGGCGTCATTTAAAAACGATGCTGACAATTAATTCGATTAATCAGAAATAAAACTTCAAAGGAACTGTCTATGCTGCAATATCTAGAGTTTGCGCCCAAACAGAAGCCCTTTTCACCACTGGGAAAACCAAGCAATTGAGCGCGATTAAATCAGTGGCAGAGCGTAAGTTACAGCAACTCGATAGTGCTACGAACTTGGAGTTTTTAAGATCGCCTCCCAGTAATTGCTTAGAGAGTTTGAGAGGCAATAGAGCCAATCAATACAGTATTCGCATTAATGTGCAATGGCGGATTTGTTTTACCTAAACCAAATTAGACTCAGCTAACGTTGAAATAGTGGATTATCGCTAAGGAGGGGGTAATGAAAAATGGAATGAGAGCAATTCATCTGGGGGAGATTTTGCGAGAAGACTACCTCATGCCTTTGGGCATGAGTGCCAACGCGTTGGACAGAGCCTTGCACGTTACGTCAGCAAGGATTAATGATCTTGCGAGAGGGGTCAGAGGTGTTACGCCGGATACAGCTTTACGCTTAGCGCGGTATTTTGGCGGAGACCCGCAGTCATGGCTAAATCTACAGCAAGCCTATGACTTGAAGGTGGCCCAAAAGGCGATAGCCAAGAAAATTGAAAGGGAAGTGCAGCCATTGCATACTTAATTCAGAGTATGCGCAAGATGCGCATTCCAGTGTAAAGTTGCCACCCATTCCAGTGTAAAGTAGCCCAGTGATCCCAGTAGGGGTCGTCCATTAAGCTTCCCAATCTTCAATTAGCAAGCCTTGCACCCTGCCAAATTCACCGGTGTTATGGGTGATTAGTGTTGCATTATTAGCGCGTGCAATTGAGGCAATGATTAAATCATTCGCGCCGATTAAGTTGCCTTGAGCTGTAAGGTCTGTGCGAATATGCGCATAGTGTTCGGCGGCTTTATCGTCAAACTCAAAACTATGCAAGGGGGCAAATAGCTTTTGTAGTAATTGCAGATTACTTTCTTTTTGCTTGCTACGCAGGGCGCCAAATAAAAGTTCCGCCTTCACCACACTACAGAGCGCAATATCTGCGGGGCCATGCCTTGCAAAATGATTGCGTACAGTGAGGTTTTTACGCTGCCATAGCCCAATGCAGGCATTCGTATCCAGTATGTACATCAACTAAAGTCCGGCCTTGTTTCCAGGGCTAACTGCATAGGTCTTGTTTGTGGTGTTAATTTGCATCCAAAACTGATCCACCTAGACTAGGTTTTTGCATCCAAAACTGATCCACGT
>CAIYZI010000005.1 GCA_903930665.1 uncultured beta proteobacterium | reverse complement strand
ATTCAAGATATCCATTCCCAATCGAGTGGGATGATGCCATGATTCAATCGCTAGAAGCGCTAGGACAATCACATGATGCACAGGCTGCAAGATTGGGCTGTTACCACCGAACGCTATCGGGCGCTCACTTAAAAGAATATCTCAGGCACCTTCCGGGGAATGAGGATTTTGAGGCGGAAGAAAAGGCAATTGCATATGCATTCACTTTTCCTAAAATTGAAGCAGGCATTAATTTTTTAATGGAGTGGGGTGCATTAGATCAGGCGTCCAAATTAATCATTGCGCGTCATAATGAGCTAAACCATGATTATTATGAATACCTCACCAATTGGGCGCAGTCCTTAAAGGATCAATTCCCATTGGCTGCCACCCTATTATTTAGGGTGATGATTGATGGCTCCTTGAAATATTCAAAGACTACGCGGTATTACTACGCCGCAAAACATCTTAAAGAGTGTGAGCTGATTTCACCAAAAATCGTCTTTCCCGATCTTTTTGAAGACCACGAGCAATATCTAGCAAAACTTCGAGCTGAACATGGTAAGAAGCGGTCTTTTTGGGATTTCGTACAAACTTAAATCAACCTTTACCTTAAGGACATAATGATCAGTTATAAAAAATTCTTCTATTCATCCACAAATGGTGGCGCCAAGAAAATACCCCAAACTTACAAAGAGCTCATGGAAGAGTTAATTCAAAAAATGTATGTAGAACTTATGGAGTATGAGCGTGAATCGAAGAAGAATTACTGTCGATGGCATTTGGTGGGTAACGCTGTGCTTTTTTTGTCAATCACTACCTCTGCGTTTGCAGGGCTTAGTTTGTTTTTCCCAGAAACGCAATGGTTAAAAATTATGGCTTTTGGCATCCCATTAGTTGGCACATTTATAGCAGGCATTGGAAATATCAATAAGTTTCGTGAAAAGGAGCTTATATGGGAAAGCGGGAGAATTTCACTGATCAAGCTGCTTGGCCATGCTGAAAAACTATATTTAGATGCTGGCGAGGATGAAAAAGAATTCGGAAAAAAATATCTTCAAGTACTCGATACCTTTACAGCATTTTCAAGAGATCAGCACCAAGAAGAAGGTGCATTAAGGCAAGATGACTTAATTGAAAAATTGGACAGCAAGACGTCGGCAGTGACCTCGTAATGGAACTGTTGAATTGGGTGTCCAATCATTCCTTTAAAAAGGCATTAACTTCCGACTTATTGCAACCCCAAAATGAAACGGATTGCAATAAAAAATTATTATGATATCATTCTGTAATGAAAACAGACAACGAGGTCATAATGTTCGATAAATTAGCCGTCCGTAATATACCAAAACACGTTTTTTCAGCCTTAGAAAGTTTAGCCATTGCTCACGACAGATCTACCGAGGCAGAGGCAAGGCACGCTATTCGCGCATGGGTTGAACCAACTTTACTTAGTCATGAGCGTAATGCTCGGTCTGCAATAGTGGCTGAGCGGCTAGGGCGCTTATTGGAGCAATTAAATGAAAGGCCTTGCGAAAAGCTCAAGCCTTCACATATTGCGTTAGCTATCGGGGAACCAAAAGCGAAAGATGTTGAGGATTGGTTCTTGGGTTTAGAAGAGCCCACCTTTGCGCAACTAGAATCAATAGCAACTACGTATGGAGTTCAACCTAAATGGCTTCAACATGGCGATTCCTCGATCTTTAAGGTTGATTCAAAAATGTTACCGTCTAATCCTGCTGAAGCTGTCGATTGGTTGTTAAGTTGGGGAAACACTAAGGGGCAGCCTGCTGCAACCGTTACTGATATCTATTTTGTCCGCGAAATGACGCAGACTGGCGCAATGGCCATAGTGAAGCGCTCTAGCCTTGGCCACTATAAGATTTACACAACAACCTACCATATCAGCGAAGAAATTGGCGCTGGTGGCGAATCAAATTTAAGGTCTCTGTTCTTAACCTGGGAGCTGCTTTATAAACGCTATGCAAATGGAAAAACCGACCTTAGGTTAGTGGAAAGCTATTTGGCGCATCCACAAGAATATAGACTTCTATACGAGGGCAATACCGTACCAGATTTGGTATTAAAAAAATCAACGGCCGCTAAATGGTGGGAAGACATTTGGCATGAAAAAATGCAAGCAAGCAGAGAATACTGGCCAGGCTGGACGTCCCTCTACCAAAGAATATCGAGAAGCATTGAATTAACTCCAGATTTGGAAACTCTGCGTAAAAAGATTAGGGCGGGAGAGGTGACTTAATTGCATGAAAAAATATTTTGAAGGCCATCAAGAACCATGTTCCTCGCTTTTTCTTAGTTAAGATTATTTAGAGCCTCATCCGAAAGGCTGAAGATTGCTTTTGTCATACTCCAAACTACGCTTTTCGAGCAATAAATTGATATAATTCAAAGGACACTCTCTTTCGAGAATGTTGATGGTCCAGGGTTGCTAGGCCTGCTCGCTTGGCAACCCTTCTTATTATCAGTGGTATCTTAGTTTGAAATTCAGCAGCAACAAAGCAGACCCGGAATCCGATTTGTTGCTATGGTGTTTCGACGTTGCCAACATGAGCAAATTTGATAGCTTGCTGGACGTAACCATCCTCCTACCAAGGTTTCCCGCAAGGGTGCGGATTATCTCCTACCGAACTTAGCTGAATTTCAAACTGAGACACCATCCTATTTTTCGGTCGCTAGTTTTTTGATTGTTTTGGTTGCTATATTTGCCTTTCTCTCCCTCTCACCAAGATCTTTTTCTTTTAGTAGGGCGTTAGATAAACTTTCGATTTGGGTTGCCAATGCAACTGGCACTTTCACTGCGACTTCGGCAATCCCAAACTGACACTTCTTTTGTTCGTGAATCTTTCGGAGTGCATTGCCCAGGCCGCTTACATGTTGGCGGCTTACTTCAAGTTGTTCTGCGATCTCAGCAATGCTTTTACCTTTAACAAATAACAAGTGAAATATCCTAAGACTATCTT
>CAIYZI010000004.1 GCA_903930665.1 uncultured beta proteobacterium | reverse complement strand
TTGCGCTTGGCCGTCCAGCGTTTGATGTCTTCTTCCATCTTCGTGCTCATCTGTGTTTCCTTTAAAGATAACACCTGAGCAGAAATTCACTGGGTCAATACATGCACGCTCTACGTGTGAGGTGCTTACGTGAGCGTCGTCAGGCTTGCCAAAGACCGTTAGTTTCTCGCAGCTGGTCATAGTGGCGGGACTGTAACGGCGTTTCGCTTCCCTTTGCTTGCCTTCGTCGGCGTAGGTCTTATTCAGCATTCCATAGTCCACATTGCCCTTGAATGCGGCTTCTACGGCGTCTGGATAGACGCGGAGTCCGTCGGTAGTCAGTTGAATTCGTTGGGCCATACGTGAGGCTAGATCGGTCATGAAGTCATTGGCGCATTCAGCAATTCGCACACCCACCAGCCAGCAAGGCATCAGCTTTGTATCTGAGTAAATGGCTGTGAATGTGTAGGCATTGCCATAGTCAGCATGGGTTTCGTCATCGCCGCGCACGTTCTTTTGTTTGGCACCCACAAAACTCCAAATTTCATCGACGTGGATGCGCTTGCAAGGCAGGTTGACCATCACACGGTCTTGATATGCAGCGCAAGCCTGCCCTGTGTCTGCCAGCAGCTTCAAAACGGTGTTCTTGCTCTTGCCAGTGATCCGCGCTGCTGCGTTGATGCCCATGCCTTCGGAGAGACAGTTCAGGATGGCTACGCGGTCTTGGGTGGAGAGTTTGTTCATGGCCTGCTTTCGTATAAGTCAGTTTAAATTTTATTTTGTAACTGCGTATTAAGCAAGCATTAATTACAAAATAATGCTTGCATTATTAGCAAGCATAAATAACAATGCAAGCATCCATTTAAAAAGGAGTACCCATGGACGACAACTCGAAAGCGAAAAATGGACGCGCAAAGGGAGGCGAAGTCGCTGCTGCAAACATGACTGCTGAGCAGAAAGCAGATAGGGCGCGCAAAGGTGCTATTGCTCGTTGGGGGCCTAAGCCGGTGAAAGCGATACACAAAGGTAATTTCAACGATGAGATTGGAATTGATGCTGAGTGCTATGTGCTAGACGATGAGAAAAAAACAGCAGTTATTACCCAGCGCGGAATGGGTGTGATTCTTGGTCTTGGACTCGGCGGCAGTCGATTGCCGACTTTCGTTTTCAATAAATCAATGTCTGAACACGTTGGGCAGGAATTGACTGAGAAAATCAAAAATCCCGTTATTTTTCAAGTAGTTACCGTGGGCAAAAGTGGGTCTGCAACCACAAAAGCTCACGGATACGATGCGACTGTATTGATCGACATCTGCAAAGCTGTATTGGAAGCAAAAGCGGCCGGAAAACCCGTAAATCCAGCCGTAGTTATGCAGGCTGGGATCATCATGGGAGCCTCTGCCAAGGCTGGGATCACCGGCTTGGTGTACGCACTGTCTGGTTACCGGCCAGAAGTTGAAGAGGTAATTCAAGCCTTTAAGCTGTTTGTTCAGCAAGAAGCGCGCGAATATGAACGCGAGTTTCCGTCACAACTCTACGAGAACTGGTATCGGCTATACCAACTGGCAAAGCCAGAGCGCGGACGCCCATGGAAGGCAAGAACGCTGACAATCGAGCATGTGTATCACCCTCTTGCGCGTAGCAGCGGGAAGATCCTTGAACTCACTAGGGCGCTTAAAGCCAGCGGCGGAGACAGAAATGCAAAGTTGCATTCGTTTCTCTCAGAACTGGGAGTGAAGGCCCTAAGGACTCACCTGGGCCAATTGTTAGCCATCACCGGGATTTCCAAAACAGCCCAAGAGTACGAGGGGCACATCAGAACACTGTTTGGCGACCAGTTGGAGTTGCCCGGAATGGATACGGCGACTTAAGCAGATTTGCCTGTCTTCGCTGTCTTTTTGGCCGCGGACTTCTTAGCAGGAGTCGCGGCCTTTTTCTTTGGCTCTGGCGCAGGTTTAGGCGATTCTCCCGTGGCTTGCTGAACCACCTGAAACGCTATCTGTGAAAAGTCTTTCTTGAGCATGTTCCAAGGGTAGCACTGGCAATCTGTGTAATCTAGGGCTTTGTAAGTTATGGTGATTCAAACTGAACCACTACCCCAATTTGTGCCCTGAGCGCGTCAATGCGGCCTCCAAAATTACTAGTTCTGTTGGAGTGGGCGCGTGTCCATACTGATCAAGTCCTGCCATCTCTAACGGGGTACTCTTTGAACTGGAGTAGCCACCCAAAGAATAAATTTCGTTCGGGAGTGATTCATCGATTTCAACCAGGGCTTCGCGTTCTGAGTCCCGAAACTGGTCTATGCCGTGCTCAAGGTTAGGCATTGTGGGACGATGCGCTTCGATGGCCTGCGTAAACCCGTCGGGATCGACCAGAATACACACCGGATTTCATAGCTCTGTATGGATACCTTTGAATCTTCCTGGCGCGATCGGAGCGCTGTTTAGCGCAAGCGCTTAAAAAGTATGAGGCAAGTCTCAAATCCATGTAACCAAGTCCCACCGTGGTCGAGGACAGCCACTTTGGTATCTCGAATCCGACGGTGTACTGCACTCGGAGGAGTAAGGTCTCGATAGTCTTGGCAAGAGACTATTTGGCAATCGATAGTTAAATTCCAATAGACTTCATCGTCATATCTGACGATGATCCGGCTCCATGAAGTACCCGGGTGGCAAAGGAAAGACCTACCAGCACATCATCAATTTGATGCCGGTGCACCGCGTCTATATAGAGACGCATCTTGGTGGGGGATCGGTTATGCGCCACAAGCTACCAGCTGTACACAGCATAGGTATCGATGCAGATGAGAGGGCTATTGCTGCGTGGGCGGCCTCCCCAGTGCCTGGTGTCGATGTGCTCTGCAAACGGGCGGAAGAATTCCTAGCGAACTATCAGTTTCAAGGCGACGAGCTTGTTTACGTTGACCCGCCCTACCACCCTGCGACCCGTCGACAAAAACGTGTCTATCGACTGGACTACACCGAACAAGACCACGAGCGGTTAGCAACTCTTCTCCGAGGGCTTCCATGCATGGTTATTTTGTCAGGCTATGCCAACCCCATCTACGAGCGTGTGCTGGCGGGTTGGGGAACTCGGGCCTTCAGGGCTAAGACGCACGTTGATGTTCGAACTGAGACCTTGTGGTTCAACTTTAAGCCGCCACAGCAACTGCACGACAGCCGACATGTAGGAGCCGGCTTCCGCGAGCGGCAGACCATTCGACGAAGGATGAGCCGACTGCAGGAGCGCGTCGAGCGCATGGATGCCGTAGAACGATCCGCTTTTATGCAGTGGCTACACGCGGCATATCCGATGACTGAGAGGGGTTTATCTCAATGATCCAAGCTGCTTCAATCCTTACTCGGACAGGCTCAATCCAAGTTGAGTTGCCGGCTGCGGACATCGAGGTGATGGATGGGGTGCGATGGGGCTCCATTGATGCATTCCCGACCCCTGCATACTGGGCGTACCAAGTCGTAGCGCGCCGCTTGATCGGCAAACCCGCAGGATATCGGCTGGGTCGGACACTGGCCGAGGAAGTAGCCGCGTGTCTTTTAGGAGGATATGGGATTCCCGCGACTGTAGGCCTAGCAGCCTATGATCGTATGCGCGAACGAGGCGTGCTCTCAGGAAATCCGGTAAGCGAAAAGGATCTCGAAGCGTTGTTGAAAGAGCCACTCGAGGTTGGTGGTAAATCTATTCGATATAGGTTCGCTGCCCAAAAAGCACGGTACCTCGCTGCCGCGCTGCCACTTGCTCACGCCGCACCGAAGTTCAATGTTGGCAGGCAACTTCGTGATTGGCTTTTGGTCGTTCCGGGTGTTGGCCACAAGACTGCCTCTTGGATTGCTCGAAACTGGCTAGATGCGAACGACGTGGCCATCCTCGACATCCACATCATGCGTGTGGGTCAGGTCATTGGGCTATTCCCAAAGAATTTGACGGTCGAGCGGAATTACGCCGAACTCGAAGAACGCTTCTTGCATTTCAGCGCTTCACTAGACGTACGTGCGTCAGAGCTTGATGCAGTCATTTGGTGGGAGATGGCTTCCTCGCCTTTGACGGTGCGGCATCTTATTGAATACCTTCGCGGAAGCGACGACAACAAAGACCGCGTGAGACCCCAGAAGTACATTCAGACCGAATTGGCACTCTCGCGATAGAAATCGCTGTGGTCCAAGTGGGTATGCGTGAGTTCGACTCAAGAGCGCCCCGAGTACGCGGGGCTCAACTCCCCGTAAGTTTCGATGTATTTGTTGCAGCCGCGACAGTTTCCGCACGCGATGTTAGCTTTATGGCAGCTGTGCGACCAAGCAAGCAGTTCTGGCGGCACGCCGGCAAGCCGAATGAGCTCGACGGTGGTAAGGGCGATCGCCGGGGCGACAACTCTAAGATGCCCCTCCTGATAGGCCATGACCTCGTCCATCTTCTGGACGAATTCTGGCGTCCCATCTAAATGGTTTTCGCCATCTGACCGCACAGTCCCGATGTAGAGCGTTTGCATGCCTCGCGAAATGGCATGCATGCTCGCCAAGGTGATCAGCAACTGATTGCGGTATGGCCACCAGTCAGATGTTTGCGCAGCCGCATCAGGAGGAGCACCAGCCATGTCACCAGAGCCGAGTGAGCTGCAGTCGACCGAGACTATCTCGTGACGAATCCCCAGTTCTTGGCAAACCTGGGCGGACGCGAGCTTTTCAGCCTCGGCGGCTTTCTGACCGTAGTTGAGCGTGATGGCGAGTTCCGGACGTTTCCACCAGGCAATAGCAAGCGAGTCCATGCCGCCAGACAAAAGTAGAGCGTCTCTCAAAGCTTCACTGCCTCCCAGAGCGTCGAATAGAGGGCGGTGGTGTAGTCAGTGCAGATGGTGCAATCCGACCCTTCCATCATCTTCAAGTTCTCGGGATGTTGGCGTTCGCTGTAGACCACCACAGGCTTGCCCAGCGCTCGTGCGTAACCAATCTCATAGACCGTTCCGGCATCTAGCCCATCAGTAATGGCAAACACGATGTCTGATTCCACAATTGCGTCCAGATCCTTGGCGACCACATCGTCAGCTGAACCCAGACCCACATCATGGTATGGCGAGAAGACTTTCAATCCTAGGTCCTTCAGGTTGGCTTGAGCTTGCTCCACCATCCATATCTGCATAAGGTCGAAGAATGGTCCTGCCAGATAGACTTGGCGCTGCTTGCCTGCCAGATAGTCGCCTGAAAGCTCGACTGGTGGAAAGGTGCACACGGAAAGGTTCTCCTGGGTCGGAAAGCCTTGGGTCTCACAGTAGTAAGCGGTCGCGCGGGATGCAACGTTCGCTGCATCCGCTGGCGTCAGACCGTCATGCATCCACGCGTTGGCAAAGTGCGCGGCGAAGCAGTCGCCAGAGCCAATCTTCCAGACTCGCTTCGTCCGGTACGCTGGAACTTGAACCGTACCCGTGGCCGTCCAGACGAAGGCGCCGCGCGGTCCCATCTTGATGATGACCACTTCGGCCTTCTCTTGAACTGCCAGGAAAGGGGCGATGCTCTCGGGAGTGCTTCCGGTCATGCCAGAGAGTTGCATGGCCTCCCATGAGTTCAAAACAAGAGCGAGATGTGTTGCAGTCGAGCCATTGGCCCCAAAGGGAGTGGCCTGTTGCGCGTTCTGAGGGTCGTAGACCGCCCAGGTAGCATTGACTACAGCGTCGCCCTCCAACATCCCGAAGCGCAACACTTTATCCTCGGTAACACGGATTGACTCATAGACCAAAGCGGGAACGTCCGTAATCTTTGGCACGGCCATGTCGTGAAGATACTTGAACGACACCTCGCTATCAACTTGCGTCGATTCGACCTTGAAGCTATCGAGCCAAGCGGCCTTTTCTTTAATGACACCGAGTGCCGCATCGCTCATATACGAGTGTAGGACGACAGGGCTTTTGGTCGTTGCTATCGCCAACGCAGCACGCCCAGCAGAGCCAAAGATGTCGTGCCAACGGGGGTGAACACAATATTCGCGGTAAACGCCGCCAACGACATGGATAGTCATTAGGCGTGCTCGACTCGTACCCTGACCTGGCCGCCGTTGATTTGAAGCACCGTGGCGTTGAAGTCGTGACCCTGCTCGATGCAATTGCGAAGCTGGGTTGCCTCTGGGCCGGTGAGGCCGCCAGCGGGCTGACCATGGCTAAGGACTTGAACGACGACTTGGCCATTCATTTGAACAACAGCGATGGGCAATACATCGCCGGGCCTCAGAGACGCTACGACAGGAGCTTGCGGGCTGCTAAGCTGCGAGACAAATCTCAGGGTATCGCACGGCGACTCATATCCAGGGCCACCGCCATAACCTCCGCCTCCACTTCCAGACATGCCACTCTCCCTTAGTCATTTGTATGGTCAAGAAGGCTAACCGGATTTTTAGGCTCACGCAAGGCAGAGCTGAGCGATTGCTCGAAAGCGCCAGGCTGGATGATGTGTCTGACCAACAGCGGCTTATCCTTGGCCTGTTGCTAAACCGCTCAAATCCCTCGCAACTCACCGTGGCTCAGGATTAGCTTGAAGTCGGCGCAGAGGGATTTTCCTGCCCACGGGATTGGAACGTTCACACACAGGAAAGCTCAATGGAAAGAGTCCCCTTCTTGGCTGGAAATGAGGGGAACCACTTGCCGCCGCATCAGCATGATGCTCACCGTGTCTGGCAAGTACAGAGTGCGATAATCAGGCTCGTCTTTAGAGCAAGCCTAGATGACCCGCATCGTTACCTCGGACGAGTTCGTCACGCTCATTCTTGCGACGCTTGCAATGCGGGGCAAGAAAGTGCAGCTGCGCGATACCGAGCTAGATCAGAGTTTTCAAGACGCCTATGAAGATCTCGCGCGACGCGAGACGGATCTGTGGGTTAGTTCGAATTTCACCTTCTTCACCGATCCGCTGCATGGGAACTCAACCAAGCGACGCAGGGCCATCGTCTGGGCGCGTGATCGCGGGTTTCTCGAGCCCGAACAAGGTAGGCGAGGCCTAAAATATTTGGTTCAGATGTTGCCGGAGTTGGCAGACCGATTTTTGGCGAAGTCGTCGATTGCTCCCGACTTCCTGAGGGGGGTTGTTGCGGAACGCTTCCCGGAGCGTTCTAGCGACCAAGTCGTCGCCTGACATGGCCAGTCTTTTGACGCTTGATCCTCTCAAGGAGCTTGTTGAGGAACTGGCAAAACAGCAACTCGAGGCGTACACGGCAACCCTTCGCGCCTTTCCGGTCTTGCGGGGGAAGGACGTCAACGACGCGTTGTGGGGTACTGTCTCGTTCACTCGAATGGAGGTGGCGCTTCTCGACTCGCCGCTCCTCCAACGACTACGGTACATCCGTCAGTCGTGGTGCTGCACACTGGGTCTATTGGTGACGCCGTTTAACACACCCACGCAGACACTCACTGCGCTTTGGACGGGGGGCAGGTGGACGGGCAACCGTGGACGCCGCTTTTTCCCCGTCGTAAAAAGAAATGATGTTTCGACCAGCGACATAGTGGGGTTTCGGCAGACCTTAGGAACGCCCTCCGACCATAGCCGCACCTACGCCAAACAATGGTGCACCTGGCACCAGTCGGCTCGCCCAAGGCTCGCCAGTTACGCCCATTGGTGAAAAGCTAAGCGACAGTGCTTCGGCAGCCATGGAGAATATCCCGAGTAGAACGCCGGCATCGCGCCAAACTAGGCTCGTTGCATTCTCGTATTTCGATGCGGTCATGTCGGGTTCCGCTACGAAGAGCAGCAGAGTGGCATTTGGCGCGTCAATTACCTCATGCATGGTTGCGCGCAGGGTCGTCACATCTAGCGATGTATTCAGTTGGAGAAGGCCGTGTTCGTTAGGGTCGTACCGATAGAGATCATCGTCTCCGGGGCGGTGTAGAACAACATGTATGGGGTGAATCGCTCCAGCTGACGGTGCCGGACGATAGGACTGTGGGAACGAGAGTGGACCAGCGAGCGTCGCTTTGACTCTGCATGTGAGGTTCATAAGAGCGGCAAGTTGCTCGTCTGGGAGCGCTGTGAAGGAGTACCGTGTTCTCCTGGATTCGACGACAGATGCAAAGGGTGGCGTGTCTGGGAGTAAATTATCAGGCAGCGGCAGGAGTGCTGATGTCGGCCAAACAACCGGTACGTACTGCAAGGGCTCAGACCGTGGGCGAGGGTTCTGGAGGTCCAGCCATTCCATTGTTCAGATCCTCTAGGATTTTGAAGTACTTGTTGCATCCACGGCAGTTGCCGCATGGCACGTCAGACTTGTGGCAACTGTGCGCCCAGGCCAGTTCGGTATAGGCACTCCTGAGAGACGTATGAGTTCGGTCGGGCTTAGTTCGTTCGCGGGAGCCAAGACGGTCATGCAGCCTTCTTGCAGCGCGAGCAAGGCACTTATAGCGTTCACGAATGCAGGTGTCCCATCTCGGTGGGAGCCGTCCGACAAAACGGATCCAATGAGCAGCGTCCGAACGCCAATGGTGATGGCCTTCATTGCCGCGAAGGTTAGGAGCATCTGGTTGCGGTATGGCCACCAATCGCTAGCTGGCGCATGCTCGTTGGCAGTGAGGCCGGCCATGTCTCCGGATCCGAGCGATTTGCAGTCGACGGTGACGACATGATGTTTTATAATTAGGCGCTTGGCCACGGCAGTGGAGGCGGCAATCTCCGCGCGTGCAGGCAGCTGACCATAGTCGATAGTGATGGCCACATCAGGGTGCTTCCACCATGCGATCGCAATAGAGTCCATGCCACCTGACAGGAGTAGTGCTGTCCTCATATCGTTATTGCTGTCAATAGTGCACGATAGATGGAACTCACGTAGTCCTTACAGATTAAGCAGCCTGAGCCTTCAAGCATTTTGAGGTCCTCGCTTGATTCATTTTCGCAATAGACCACCACTGGCTTTCCTCGCGCACGGGCACCTCTGGACAATTTCCTCCGTGCGTCGGTCATCGGCAATTATGGCCTCTAGATAAGTTCGAGCCGTTGAGCGGGCCATCTCTAGCTCAACAATGACCATATTGTTGGAGTGAACATCTTGGACTGGACCACCGGGAAGGATGAATTGATTTAACTACTCGAGCAGCTATGCCGATTGATGCCATGTAAGTAGTCTTGACTGTCTCAAAACACTGCGGAGAGGCCCCTAAGCGAATCGATCAGGCAAAATTGACGCTCCCAAACTCGCGATATGCACGCACAAACTCAATGACCGAGCTTGAACTTTTCAACGTGGCTGGAGTGCTGGTGCCCGTCGGGATTTCTTTGTGGTCGCTGAAGGTAGCGAGACGCGCGGAGAAGGGGCAACGCGAGGCCGTGATCGTCGCTGACGCACGGGAACACAGAAACTCTGTCGCGGTGCATCTCCAGAAATACGGCGACCTGCTTATAGATGTGCGCGAGGTTTCAAAAGCTGCGAAGCTGGAACTTCAGAATTGCGCTGACGACGTGCTGAAGAGCCTGTGCAATCTGGTTGACGATCACTCTACGCCGAAACAACCTCGTCCAAGTCGCCATCTTTTCCATGGAATGAGCGAGGAGATCTTCAAGTCTTTCTTGCCGGAGCTTCCCACCCAGTATGAGGAGAACATCCTTATGCGCTATGCATGTGTAAGACGGGGACTGCGGGAGTTAAGCGACGCTTGCAAGCGGCCAGAATCAAGCCGCGAAGCTGTCGGAGGGGTTGCGAGTTTGCTGCCACGATGGATTCGTCGTCGTGCAGTGGCAAGGCAATGCGCGCCCGAGCAGCGCCTGCTGTCCTCGAACGAATTCTTCGAAGCATACAGCGACCTAGATGCGCGCCTGGACAGTCCTTCAGCGCGGCAGCTACTGCTTACCGCGATCGATCACATCGAGAAATTTTGCTGAGCACAACACCGGCTTCGCCTTGTTTTCGAGGCGAACCACGACCGGCTCGTGGCAGCCATCGATAGAAGCATGGCAGAGGAATACAAGCTGAGAGAGTCTCCAGATCTCTGGTCGAGGATCGAAGGGGAAATGAGGGCTCTTGGACTGATGGCTCGTCTGGGTCTTGCCGACACAAAGTACTTTCGAGACCACGACGTCCTCGATGCGTTGCCGGAGTTCGTCTACGCCGGTGCCGTGCTCTACACCATCGTGATGGTGGCAGACCGTTCGATATATTCCAGCGGACCAATGTGGTATTGAACACGGGCCGCATAGGCGTTTCTGCGGGGCAGCCGTCTGCGTTGGCCCGCTTATGCTTTCGTCGCGGCACAGTTATGCTTCACAGTGCGGCACGGTTTTGGTTCCAGCGACACAATCGCATTCGCCAGCATGGTCGACTCCCAATCGTCTGGCTCAGTGTTTGTGGAGTCAAGGTCGTCTAGGGAACGACTGATTGCAGTACGCGCCCATTCATGTTTTACGGGATCGGCACTGGCAGTCCAAGCATCACCAGTTGGACATCCGTCAAAAATGTTCTGTCCGTTCATAAGGCCATCCTCATCCTGTTAGAGCTGCAGTATTGCTTCCATTAGATCAAAAGTCACTTCCTGCAGTAAGGCACGCCTTGTTGCCACAGTGCCCGCAATGCGCTGAGCAAGTAGCCCAGCGGTTTCATAGAGAGGTTCTACTTCTTGCCGCGACCAGCTCCTCCACCCTGTCCATCAGCGCAATTGCCGCCGTTTTAGCATTTCCCGCATTTGATCTGGTCATGGGTGGGCCACTCAGCGTCCCCCTGCCTCGGGCTGCTCAGCTGCTTGCAGCTGCAAGCGCGCGGTGTGCATGGGCGTCATCTTCAAGCGCGTGAAGATCAATGCGCACACAATCGATTCGTACGGCGAAGTGACCGTCAGCAGCGGCCTTGACTTCAAAGGTGTGTGAGCCAGTGGTTTCCCTGGCTGCAGGGTAGGCCGTTGTCATGGCGTGCGCCATCCCCATCAGAGTGAGTTACAAAATGTCGTGCTTGATTTGAAACTGGCCGGTGCCGCGCGCTAGCGTCGCCGGGCTGCCAATATCACCCGAATGGGGGATGGACAGACAAGATTTGTTGCCAGATGATCGAATTGTTGGCGCCAGCGCCAGCACAGTGGGTGCCGAAACTGGTGGACGTCGCTACACCGATGCCGACTCCAATCGTCCAGTTCAAAAGCCGAACAGGTATCAACATTAACGAGTCTCCAAATCAGTCCATTTCTAAAGAGAAGCACTATGAGAACAGAAAGAACTATCAAGATCTCTGCCTTGAATATTGCCATGCACACGCCGCATTCACCTCAGCTTTATGTCAACCTGTTCAGGGATGCGAAACGTCTGAAAGTGCTGGTGGAATTGGGTAGTCTGCATGCGGCCATTCTTGGAAGTTTGAATGGACCGCGTGAATACAGCAAAGGGGACATCCTGACTGGTGAAGTATTTCGTTTTGTTCGAATTGATTCAGACTTGCCTTGGTTTAATACGCAAACCAGTGACAAAGCCTCGGACGATGACCTTTCCGCCGTAAGCATTCCTGATCATCTACTGCCAAATCTACAACGTATTGAGTTCGCTTTCCGTCCGGATAAGCACCAGCTCTGGTTTGTCAGCCATGACCGCAAAGACAATATGGGACCACAAGCACTTGAGACATTTTTTCAGGCGCTCTTTGACAAGGTATACCTTGCTGGTAAGTCCACTGAGGTAGAGGTCACGGCTTTGCCCGACGTCGAGAGCTTAGAGCAGATGCTTAAGCTAGCGAAGCTTGACAGGCTAACCATCCATCTCAAGCGTCCTAACAGGCTGCGGAAATACTCACTGAGCCTGCGTCCGCCACATCGCTCAATTCGTACTTCACGCTCTGCTTTCCATAATTCGG
>CAIYZI010000003.1 GCA_903930665.1 uncultured beta proteobacterium | reverse complement strand
TTCCTCCCTACATTATCTACACTTATTAGTGGAAAAGGCTTATCGCCTACAGAAGCTACTATTTGGATAAATCGACGTAAGGCCTATGTATTTGATTTACGCCCAGAAGAGGCCTTTAAAGCTGGCCATTTACCAGGCGCCAAGAATCTAGAGGCTGCTACGCTTGCTGCAGGCCTAGAAAAAACAAAATTAGACCGTAAACACCCAGTCGTTTTGGTCTGTGAGACAGGTGCCGACTCTCGGAAAGTGCTTGCACAGGTGAAAAGCTTGGGTTTTGCTGAAGTTGCCATCCTTGATGGCGGTGTTAAAGCCTGGAAGGCTGCTGCTCTTCCCTTGATTAAATAAGAAGGTAGTCATGCCACAAGTACTGATGTATAGCACCCAAGTCTGTCCTTACTGCGTTATGGCGGAGAAATTGCTGCAGAAGAAGGGTGTAGCCAATTTGGAAAAGATTCTGATTGATCGGGATCCAGCGCAACGGGAGATCATGATGACCCGTACTGGACGCCGTACAGTGCCTCAAATTTACATTGGGGAAACTCATGTTGGCGGATATGACGATCTCGTTGCATTAGACCGTGCTGGTCAGCTTGATCCTTTGTTGGCCTAATTTATAAAAATGAAGAAAGAAATTTTGCGATGACTGATAAAACTTCTGCTCCACAAGAAAATAGCGACAAGTCAAAAGAACCTGGATTTCGGATTCAGCGCATCTATCTGAAGGATTTGTCTTTAGAGCAGCCTCATGCCCCTCAAATTTTGCTGGTGGCAGCGGAGCCTCAGGTTGAAGTTGAGATTGATGTCGCTGTTAATCGCTTAAGTGAAGAAATATTTGAAGTTGCCTTAATTTCAACCGTGACTGCTAAGGTAGATTCAAAGGTGCTCTTTTTGGTTGAGGCAAAACAAGCCGGCATTATTGAATTTAGCAATATTCCACCAGAACAAATTGATCCAATGTTGGGTATTACATGTCCAACTATTTTGTATCCATACTTACGCTCGAATATTGCCGACACTATTAGCCGTGCAGGTTTCCAGCCGATTCACTTAAATGAAATTAACTTTCATGGCATGTATGAGCATCGTATGATGCAAGCACAAAAAGCTGCTGAAGAAGTTGCACTTGCTCAGAGCAAGGGGAGTCTTCCTAACTAATACATCGTTAAAAGCCCACAGATCATGAAAGTGACGCTGCTTGGAGCTGGTGCTTGGGGAACTGCTATGGCCGTTCAAGCAGCTCGCTATCTAAAAGATGGCGATGTTTGTTTATGGTTGCGCAACGCCAAGCAACTGGACGACATTCATCAAAGCGGGCAAAACCAAGCATATTTGCCTGGTGTGATATTGCCCAAGGGTTTGGAATTAGAGGGTAATTTCGAGAAAGCCATTAACAGGCTTTCTGCTGATGATCTCTTGGTGATTGCTACCCCAATGTCAGCCTTGTCTGAAACGATTTCCCGTGTGCTAAAAGTTGCCAAACACTCGTTGAATATTGTTTGGTTATGCAAGGGTCTTGAGCCAAAAACTTCTCTATTGCCGCACCAAGTTG
>CAIYZI010000002.1 GCA_903930665.1 uncultured beta proteobacterium | reverse complement strand
TCACCACACCTAAAATAATTGGCGCAACAGGTAAACCAAAACCTAAACTCCAAGCTTTATCTAAACCCAAGATAGCAAATAAAGCAGCGCCCAATCCATCGATATACAACATGCAACGATAGATTTGAGGTTGAGTAAAAAAAGACTCGGCAAAGAATGCGAGAACGCTTGCGCCAAGTGCGACCCACACATAGACCTGAGACTGTGACCAAAAGCTAGGCACGTCCAAAATAATGTCTCGCACCGTTCCGCCACCAATGGCGGTAATGAGCCCCAGGACAAGAACTCCAAAAAGATCTACGCCCCTATCGGTAATTGCCAACACACCAGTGACCGCAAAAGCGACTGTAGCAATAATTCCAACCCAAAAATGAATGTGTTCCATAAGTGATTAGTTTAAATACCAGTTGATTTAAGAGAATTAAACACCAGAATTCCACCACAATAAGATTGAAAGTGTTAGCAAAGAACCGACTGTTGTCAGTAAAACTACACGAGATATATTGCCACTCTCGGCCTTGTAATATTGAGCCAACATGAAAGGGCCGGTCCCTGTAGGCAAGGCGCTGAGGAGTACAACTGCCTTTATCCATAAAGAAGGTAAATTCAAAACGGGGCCGGCAATTACCCAGGCTATCAATGGCTGAATTAACAGTTTTACAAAACTCATTCCCCATGCCTCATGATTTTTAGATTTGGGCTTTTCTACTAAAAACAAACCAATTGAAACTAAGGCGCAAGGACTCGCAGCAGCAGCTAAAAAAGAAATAGTACGCTGAACGGGCTCATATAAAACCATATCTGTTGCCGACCAAATTAATCCTACTATTGGCGCAAGCAATAAAGGATTTGAAAAAAGAGACTTCAGTACACTCAAAAATATTTCGTGCGTCTTTTTGTGTGAAAGCGTGCCAATCTCTATAAAGACTGTTGAGAGAGCAAATAGTCCAAAGACTAGAAATGTTGAGATAACTGCTGGTGCCAAGCCTTCTTGCCCTAAAGCCAAAACACATAAAGGGATGCCAATGTATCCCGTATTGGAATAAGAAGCGCTTAAGCCATCAAAGCTGGCAGTTACCAGATCAGACCGACGCCTCCAGCTAATAAAAAAAATAAGAAAGTAAACCGTCAAGCATGCTATTGAAAATGCAGCAATAAAACCTGGCTGCCAAAGAGAATGCCAACTACTACCAGAGGCAAAACTAAATAATTGAGCGGGTAATGCCAACCAAACAACAAAACGATTTAACTCAGTTGAGGCATTCGGACCTAACTTACCCGTCTTGCCGCAAACATACCCAATCAGTATGAGAGCAAAAACTGGTAGAACGACATTAAATACGTATGGCAATTTTTAAGCGATCTTATGAAGCGTCTTTTGGTAACGCTGTGCATTTTTCACATAGCGATCCGCAAGCACTTGCAAGCCCGAAATTTGCTCTGGACTTAAAGTTTTCACCACTTTTGCAGGTGAACCCAAAATCATAGATCCATCAGGAAATTCTTTGTTTTCGGTAACTAAGGAGCCAGCACCAACCAAGCAATGCTTGCCAATTTTCGCGCCATTCAAAATCACAGCACCAATGCCAATTAAGCTTCCATCTCCAATTTGACAACCATGGAGCATGACTTGATGGCCAATAGTGACATGCTTACCAATAACGAGGGGGGAGCCAGGATCTGTATGCAGAACGGAAGCATCCTGCACATTACTATCTTCACCAAAATGAATGAGGTCATTATCACCTCGTAAAACCGCTTTAGGCCATACGCTAGCGTTTCTATCTAGCCGTACATTACCAATAATTTCTGCGCTCTGCGCAACCCAAGCTTCCTCAGAAATCTGAGGTGCAATTCCATCCAGTTCGTATATAGCCATGTTTAATTATAGGTATTAGTCAGAGGTTTTTTGATGCCTAAAAAGGGTAAATAATGGTTTATCATCAAATCATATACACAAGATGGAGAACCCATGAAAAAAGTCCTAGTAGGTTTAGTTGCTCTCGGCGCCCTTTCAGGCCTAGCGCAAGCCCAAGAAAAAATTCAAGTACTGAGCACACAAGAGCTTGTAGATGTTTGTAAGCTCCCAGCAAGCCCAGACTCACGCAGTTTTTGTATTGGCTACTCCACCAGCGTTTACGACACCTATTTGGTAACTCGTCACCCACAACGCGCTAAACCATTTATTTGCGTTAAGCAGCCAGCTCCAAAACGTGACGAGGTTATTGGTGACTTTGTTAAATGGGCACAGGACAACCCAAAAACAGCAGATCAACCAGCGGCCGGTGTATTTTTGGGCTACTTGGCAGGTCGCTTTCCTTGTGGCAAGAAGTAATACATAAATCTGCCAATTCAATATACGTAAGGATCAGTTGATATGAAAAAAATTATCGCAATCACAGCAGCGACCGTAGCTATCGCAGGTTGCTCGAATATGAGCAATACAGAGCAACGCACTTTATCTGGTGCATCTATCGGCGCGGTTGTAGGTGGTGTAGGCACAGCTATTTTCCACGGCAATCCAATTTGGGGCGTAGTAGGCGGCGCAGCAGTTGGTGCAGCCTCTGGTTATGCCTATGATGCATATAAGAAAAACGAAGGTGCTCAGTACAACTCTGGTTACAACGCTGGTAAAAACAATCAGCCAAACAATGCGCCCAACTAATTTACCAATTCTGCTGAATTCGTAAATTAGCCTTTAAAGGCTAGCTAAAAAAAACCCAGCTTGTATTAATTTACAAGCTGGGTTTTTATTTGAATCTCACCTGAGAGCACTTTATAGAGTGGGCATTTATTAGCAATATCCAATAAGCGCTCGCTTTGCTCAGCAGTCAAAGTACCGATCAGCTGAATATCGCGAGTAAATTTTTCAACCCCATCTGCACGCGTAACATCCACGACCACAATCGCATTCTCTAAATTTAAAGCTTTGTGTTCTGAATACATCTTTAAGGTCATGCTTGTACAAGAAGCTAAAGCCGCGGCTAAATATTCGGATGGGGTAGGTCCAGTATTGGTACCACCCCCACTAAGCTCTAGATCCGCGACAAAATCCAAGTCACCTACATTTAATCTTTGTTGCAATGGGCCTTTGCCAAACTGCGAGATGACTTTTCTCATAAATTCCTTAAAGAAGATTCAGAACAAGATGCTTAGCTTAGTAACAGTTGATTGATTCTTTTGACAAAGCCAGCCGGATCATTTAGCTGCCCACCCTCTGCCAAGAGTGCTTGATCAAATAGAACATTGGCCCATTCATCAAACTGCTTGTCTTCCGCCTTTAACTTAACCAACAAAGGATGCTCAGGATTAATTTCTAAAATCGGCTTCATGTCGGGGGCTTGTTGACCAGCTGCTTTAAGCATGCGCAATAAATTACCAGACAATTCATTCTCATCAGCAATCAAGCAAGCCGGTGAATCTGTTAAACGGAATGTGACGCGAACATCTTTTACCTTATCGGCAAGCACCTTTTTCATCTTCTCTAGAAAATCTTTAAATTGCTTCTCGGTTTCCTCATGCTCTTTCTTTTCAGCCTCATCACTGAGGCTGCCAAGATCAAGACCGCCCTTAGCAACTGACGCCAATGCTTTGCCATCAAACTCCGTGAAAAATGACAACATCCACTCATCCACGCGATCACAAAGCAATAAGACTTCAACACCTTTTTTGCGGAAAATTTCTAGATGGGGACTATTTTTAGCTGCATTAAAAGTATCACCGGTGACGTAATAAATCTTATCTTGACCCTCTTTCATGCGAGACACATAGTCAGCCAAAGAAACTGTCTGCTCATCAGAGTCTGTATGCGTACTAGCAAAGCGTAAGAGTTTCAAAATACGCTCTTGATTTGCTTGATCTTCGCCAATACCCTCCTTTAAAACTTGTCCAAATTGCGTCCAAAAAGTTTTATATTTTTCTTTCTTAATTTCATCATCACTATTTGCTAAATCTTCAAGCATACTTAATACGCGTTTAGTAGAGCTCTCGCGTATCACTTTGACATCGCGCGATTCTTGCAATATTTCACGTGAAACATTTAGTGGCAAATCCACCGAATCAATCACGCCCGTGACAAAGCGCAAATACATCGGCATCAATTGCTCCGCATCATCCATAATGAAAACACGCTTCACATACAACTTAATTCCACCGCGTTTATTGCGATCCCACAAGTCAAATGGAGCACGTGCTGGAACGAAGAGTAACTGAGTAAATTCACTACGGCCTTCTACGCGATTTAATGAGTAGCACAAGGGATTTTCATAATCATGTGAGAGGTGCTTATAAAACTCGTCATACTGCTCTTCAGTAATTTCAGACTTAGAGCGCGCCCATAGAGCGCTTGACTGATTGATGCTTTCTAACTCATCTTTAATAACTTGCTCTTTCTTTTTTTCATCCCATTCTTCTTTGCGCATCTGAATTGGAAGAGAAATATGATCTGAGTATTTTCGAATAATCGATTTAAGTTTGTGGGTAGATAGGAAATCATCTTCACCTTCACGCAAGTGCATCGTGATTGAGGTTCCACGTTGTGGGAGATCAATTGTTTCCACTGTAAATTCGCCAGAACCATCTGACTCCCATTTCACACCATCTGCAGCAGGCAAGCCTGCGCGACGTGTTTCTACTGTGATGCGATCGGCCACAATAAAAGCAGAATAAAAGCCCACACCAAATTGCCCAATTAACGCAGCATCTTTTTGCTGATCACCAGAGAGTTTTGTAAAAAATTCCTTGGTCCCAGATCGGGCTATGGTTCCCAGATTAGAAATCACTTCATCGCGACTCATGCCAATACCATTATCGGAAATAGTTACTGTGCGAGCGGTCTTATCAAAATTCACTGTAATTTTTAAATCAGGATCGTCACCATACCAATCGGGATGAGCGATACCCTCAAAACGAAGCTTGTCAGAAGCATCGGAGGCATTTGAAATTAATTCTCGTAAGAATATTTCCTTGTTGGAGTACAAGGAATGAATCATGAGTTGTAAGAGTTGCTTTACTTCAGCCTGAAAGCCTAAGGTTTCTTTGCTAGCTACGGTCATGCTAATACCCTCTATATAAATGTCGTTAACTTCAGATAAATGGGGATTGTTTTTCCCATTTCAAGATAGTTATAAGTAATTGATCTTTAAGAAGAATGGGGTTTTACGTTCTTTTCTGCTACAGGAAGCTCAGCTTTTTTCCACGCAGTAAATCCACCCTCTAGATGACAAACGCCAGGAATGCCCATTTTTTGCAGCTGCTCAGTAGCCAAGGCTGAGCGCCATGCAGAAGCGCAGTAAAGTACCAAGCGCTTACCCTCACCAAAAATCGGTTTGTAGTATGGGCTATCGGGATCGACCCAGAACTCCAACATTCCCCGAGGCGCATGAAAAGCTCCAGGAATCATGCCCTCCCGCTCGAGCTCTCTGACATCGCGAATATCAACAAAAACAGTATTACTTTCATCTAATAGCTGTTGCGCCTGATTTAGCGGTAGCGTTTCAATGGTTGCCATTGCTTGTGCAATCAGGTCTTGATAACCGAGCTTCAATTTCACCAACATCTCCTCATTTACTAGTTAATTTTCAGTAAACCCTTAGGGTTATTGCCCAAAGCGACGTCCTGATACCATTCTCGTATGAACTTTACCCCCACAGAACTTGGTGCAAGCATTATTTTTGCAATTGCAGTCCTGCATACCTTTTGTACATCGCATTTTGAAACTTTAGCGAAAAATTCACCTAAACATGCTGGTTTATGGCATCTACTAGGTGAAGTGGAAATTGTCTTTGGGTTTTGGGCGGCCATTTTGATTATCTATATGTGGCTGGTCAATGATTTAGCAAGCGCCAAAGAATACGCAAATAAGCGTAACTTCACAGAGCCTCTATTTGTATTTGCCATCATGGTGGTGGCTGGCAGCAAACCCATCCTATATTTCGCGACGCAGATCTTGCAGACGCTTGGGCGGGGGATGCAGTGTATTTTACGTACCAAACAAGCTCCAACACTCTATTTTTTAACGCTCTGCATCACACCCCTTTTGGGCTCAGTCATTACTGAACCAGCTGCAATGACCTTGGCTGCCTTTTTATTGCGAGACTTGGTCTATCGCCATAAATGCTCCAATGCCCTACTTTTTGGCACCTTGGGCGCCCTATTTGTAAATATTTCGATTGGTGGCACTCTTACGAATTTCGCCGCTCCGCCAGTGCTGATGGTCGCCACCAATTGGGGCTGGAGCTCCTCATTCATGTTTACCAATTTTGGACTTGAGTCCTGCATTGCTATATTTATTAATGCGCTAGGAGCCACCATTCTCTTTCATCGGCAATTAATTGAACCTGAAGTCAAAAATACCGATGCCAAAACCCCCATTACAACCATCTGCATTCATTTGTTATTTTTAGCAGGAATTGTTGGATTTGCCCATGACCCAGTGATTTTTATGTGGTTATTACTGTTTTTTATTGGATATACCGCTGCTTACCCCAAACATCAAAGCCCCCTCATTCTTAAAGAAGCTTTATTGGTAGGATTCTTTCTTGCGGGCTTAGTCGTGTTGGGTGGCCTACAGGGCTGGTGGCTACAACCCCTTCTTGAGCAAATGAGTCCAACTGCGGTTTTCTATGGCAGCCTGGCCCTTACGGCACTTACTGATAATGCAGCCCTTACGTATTTAGGCTCCTTAGTTTCAGGCACTTCCCCAGAATTCAAGCTGGCTTTAGTCGGGGGTGCGGTGGCTGGTGGCGGTCTTACAGTAATCGCTAACGCCCCTAATCCTGCTGGAATTGCCATTTTACGTAGCCATTTTCCCAATGCCACGGTCTCTACCGGCCTATTGCTACTGGCGGCATTACCGCCAACTATAGTGACCATTTTGGTTTATCGTTTCTGGTAAGGGTCACATCACGTAAAATCTGAGCTTCGCCCCCAGCTATAAACCTGAGAACGGCATATGAAAAAGCTCTATATCAAAACTTTCGGCTGTCAAATGAACGAGTATGACTCGGGCAAGATGGCCGACCTCCTCCATGCCAATGAAGGCATGGAAATGACAAATTCTCCTGAAGATGCGGATGTTGTTCTACTCAACACCTGCTCCATTCGAGAAAAAGCGGAAGATAAAGTCTTCTCTGATCTCGGTCGACTACGTGAACTCAAAAAACTCAAACCCAATTTACTGATTGGCGTGGGCGGCTGTGTTGCCAGTCAAGAAGGTCAACAGATTATTAGTCGCGCACCCTATGTTGACGTGGTCTTTGGTCCACAAACCTTGCATCGACTTTCTGATCTAATCGCAGAGCGCCGAAAAACAGGCATCTCTCAAGTGGATATCAGCTTCCCGGAGATTGAAAAATTCGATCACCTTCCATCCTCACGTCAAACACGTGGCTCAGCTTATGTTTCGATCATGGAAGGCTGCTCAAAGTACTGCAGCTACTGCGTGGTTCCTTATACGCGTGGTGAAGAAGTCTCACGCCCCTTTGATGACGTACTAACAGAGGTTGCAGGGTTGGCTGCAAAGGGCGTAAAAGAAATTGTCCTGCTAGGTCAAAACGTCAATGCATACCTAGGAAAGATGGGGGCCACAGAAGAGTTAGCTGACTTTGCTTTGCTGATTGAATACATAGCAGAGATTCCTGGAGTTGAAAGAATTCGCTTTACAACTAGCCACCCTAAAGAATTTACTCAGCACTTAATCGATGTGTACGCCAAGGTTCCTAAGCTGGTAAGTCATCTACACCTCCCCGTTCAGCATGCTTCTGATTCCATTCTTTCAGCAATGAAGCGTGGCTACACCGCCCTCGAGTTCAAGAGCATCATTCGCAAAATGCGCGCTGTACGACCAGACTTAACGCTTTCAAGCGACTTCATCGTGGGCTTTCCAGGTGAGACAGATGCGGATTTTGAGAAGCTACTCAAGATGGTTGAAGAACTTCAATTCGACAACAGTTTTTGCTTCATCTTTAGTCCTCGCCCCGGAACGCCGGCAGCCAATTTAAGCGATGACACTCCTTATGAGGTGAAACTCAAGCGCCTTCAAACTCTTCTGGCCTTGGTAGAAAAACAAGCCACTCAGATCAGTCAAAAAATGCTTGGCAATACCGAAAAGATTTTAATTGAGGGCCTGGCTAAAGATGGTGTCAATCTTCAAGGTCGCTCTTGCAACAACCGCGTTATTCATATACCAGCTCCCAGTCAAGATATTGATGCCTGGATTGGAAACATGGTGGACGTCCAAATTACCGAGGTTCTGAATTACACCCTTAGGGGCGAACTTGTTAATGCAAACTAAAGCCAAATTAACGATAGATCTTCAATACGCAAGTCCGGCTATTGAACAATCATTAGCACTGATTGCCTCTTCTGCCCTTCTTCGAAAATGGGTCAAAGCTGCGACCCAGTATTCTGGCCTCATCACCCTAAGGTTCGTGAATCAAGTTGAAAGCAAAAAATTAAACTTTGTCTTCCGAAATAAAGATAAGCCAACAAATGTTTTAACGTTCCCTTATGAGCTTACTAAGACATCATTAGTGGCAGATATTGTCATCTGCCTGCCAGTACTTAAGAAAGAGACGAAAGAACAAAATAAGCCCCTCAAGGAGCATCTTGCCCATCTTATTATTCATGGCTGCCTGCATGCCCAGGGCCATGATCATGAAGTCGAAAAAGACGCTAAAAAGATGGAAAATCTTGAAATCCGCCTACTCAAGGATCTGGGCTTCCCAAACCCCTATCTACTAAAGTAAAGATTCCGACCACCCCATTTCTTGGGGCTTTCATTGAAATTACTTTTATCTAAGCTATCCTTGCTATATGCCCGACCCCAATAAATCCCTGTTAGAACGATTGACTGACTTTTTAACACCTCAGCCAACCAGCCCCGCAGAACGTCGTCAAGAATTAATTGAAACCCTAAGAGAAGCCCAATCAGAAGGATTAATCGATGCAGATGCACTCTCGATGATTGAGGGGGTATTTCAGGTCGGTCAGCTCTGCGCACGGGATATCCTAGTACCACGAGCTCAAATTGATTGGATAGACATCAACCTATCCCTCCCGGAGATAATCAAAAGCGTCATCTCCGCAGCACATTCACGATTTCCAGTGTTTGAAGGCAGTCGTGACAACGTCATCGGTACTTTATTAGCAAAAGATCTTTTGCGATATTCCAATGAAAAAGATTTCCAGGTTAGAGATTGGTTACGCCCTGCTGTTTTCATCCCAGAATCTAAACGCTTAAGCGTTTTATTGCGCGATTTCAAAGATAACCGCAATCATTTGGCAATTGTTGTTGATGAATATAGCGGCATTGCAGGAATCATCACCATTGAAGATGTCCTTGAACAAATCGTGGGCGATATTGAAGATGAGCATGATGTTGATGAAGAGGCAGATAACTTGATCTCTCTTGATAACGGAGATATTCGCGTAAAAGGCATTACCGAGCTTGAGCAATTCAATGAAACCCTAGGCACTAAATTTCAAATTGATGGTATTGAAACGGTAGCAGGTCTTGTTATCCAGCATTTAGGTCGTGTACCCAAGATGGGCGAGCATGTAGAGATCGGCGATATCGAATTTGAAGTGCAACGTGCCGACCCAAGACAAATACATATTTTGCTTGCGCGGCAACTTCCCAAAACCGCTGGCTGAAATTGATTTTGCTTGATCGGCAATCGCTAAGGTTCAGGAGGGTTGTTAAGGCTCTAGCGTTATTTATACTCGGCGCAGCGTTAGCCGGTGCTGCTGAACTGCCTTTCGGTGGTTGGCTGCAAATCCCTATTCTGGCTCTAGTTTGGCTCACCTTGAGCAAATCAGTCAGCCAATCCATTAAGAAAAACTTTGTCGCTGGCATAGCATTTGGTCTTGGCTACTTTGTCACTGGACTATGGTGGATTTACATTAGCCTGCATGATGTAGGTGGCATGAATGCACCGCTTTCATGTACCGCTATTTTTCTACTTTCGGTCTGCATGAGTTTCTATTTTTCAGCAGCATGCCAGTCAATATTTCTGTTTAAGCACTCCCACCTAAAGGGGCTTTTGCTTGCAGCGGCCTGGGTTGCAATGGAATATTTACGTGGCTCTTTGTTTACAGGCTTTCCTTGGATGGGATTAGCAGAAGCTCAATTTAATGGGCCCTTTGCACCGATTGCCACTTACTTCGGCGGTCTAAGCTGTACCTTCCTGGTTATTTGGAGCTCCTGGGAGCTTACCCAAATTAAGACAAAGCCATATTCAAGCTCTCTATACATATTGGGGATGATTGGAGTTTGCCAATTAGCCAGTTTATGGACCTTCACCAAACCTATTGGCGAACCCCTTAGTGTTCGACTTATTCAAGGAAATTTTGCGCAAAGCTTGAAATTTAATCCTCGAGCCATTCAAGATCAGATGCGTTATTACGCTTCTGAGATTACAGCAAAATCAGCAAACTTAATTGTTATTCCTGAAACAGCTCTTCCTTGGCCCCAAAGCAATCTCCCTGTTGGATTGGTTGCTTATTTACAAGATTTTGCCAACACCCATTCAAGCAATATCTTGCTTGGACTGATTGGTGAAGTAGAAACCTCCAAAGGGATTCAGTACACCAATCGCGCTACGGGTCTGTCTCCTGACTTTCCAATGTATCAATATGACAAAGCTCACTTGGTACCTTTTGGAGAATTTATCCCTCTAGGATTTCGTTGGTTTGTAAACGCCTTTCACGTTCCCTTAAGTGATTTTGCCCACGGCAGCTTGGATCAAGCTCCATATAGCATTCAAAGAAAAGGGCAAGAACCTATCAATGCGGCCATCACCATTTGTTATGAAGACGTCTTTGGTGATGAGTTAGCTGGGCGCATTCGTAACAGCGACCCACCAGCTAACCTACTGATCAATATGACTAACTTAGCGTGGTTTGGCGATTCACAAGCCCCCACTCAACAATTACGACTTTCTCAACTACGGTCTCTAGAAACAGGGCTACCGTCCTTGCGTGCCACTAATACCGGGATCACTGCAGTTTTAGGTCCTAATGGCACGCTACAAACCCAGCTCCCCAAATTTACCCAGGC
>CAIYZI010000001.1 GCA_903930665.1 uncultured beta proteobacterium | reverse complement strand
GACTAGCCAGAATTCTTCTCTTCATTGAGAAAAAGCTGATCTTTTTGCTTTTGCTTAAATTCCTTCCATTGGGCATCCGTCATACCGCACTTCATGGCCTCAGCCTTGGTAATAATCATATCGCCATTCATATCACAGGCTTTCATCTGCTCCCTGGACATCTGCTTTGCATCTGTATTCATATTATTACCAGCTGCATATGCAACACCTGTCGCAAGAAACAGCACCACCAAACCTGAAGATAAATGCTTCATATATTTCTCCTTAAGAAATCAAAATTAATGACTCTGTTACTTCAATCAGATCTAACTTTTCACTACGTTTTTAATGTATCTCTGATTTTGGTAAAAATGAAGAAGTCTTCATTATCTTCAAGAGAAAATTTGACGGGCGTCAATAAAACTCATGAATTAGTAAAAACTAATCCATCAATTTTTATTTAAAAGTATGATTGTGCAACTTAGAGCACAGTTAGCATGCAATATACAGAGCCGCTTTAAATCGAGAGCTTATTTTCTTGATGAGCGTTTTCGCGGTTCAAACCAGAGGTCCATGTATTGGTTGGTAAGTCGGTTTTCTCCAAAATAACTTTGGCACGACGAGAAACTTCTTTCCATTCAACTTCTAACTTTGGACCCTTGAAAGCAATGGCGACAACGTTGCAATCATGCGATTCTGGAAACAACAACACACGATTATTAAATGCTTCGCAAATATTGTTCAGATTGAGATCAAAACTCTTGTGACGTGAAAATAAATTTACCGTCATTACGCCTGGAGCCTTAAGAATGTCAAAACAGCCTTTATAAAACTCTAATGAGCTCGCTGCTGGTCCATCACAAATAGCATCATATAAATCCACTTGAACAGCGTCAAAAAGATTGTGATTTTTTGAATCTTTTACAAATACTTTCGCATCTGTTTGCAAGGTTTCAAGTCGACGATCATCATCGGGCGTGAAGAACATACCTCGCGCCGAAATAATCACAGATGGATTGAGTTCTACAACAGTCGTTTTTACCGCAGGGCAATAACGATGTGTAAATTTAGTAAGGGCGCCAGTGCCAAGGCCTAATTGAGCAACACGCATACCTGGGTTAGTTTCGAGAAACAATAACCAAGCCATCATCTGCTGGTTGTACTCGAGATAAATCTCATCAGGGTCACGAATCCGCATTGCCCCTTGAATAAGCTCACTTCCAAAGTGCAAATAGCGAACGCCACCGCTTTCAGAAAAAGTTACTGATTCCATCAACATAATGAATCAATCTACCCAACGACGGGCATTGCGGAATAAACGCAACCAAGGACTTGCGCCATCAGCCGTTTCCAGCCACTCAGGTGGACACCAACTCATCTGAACTGCACGGAATACACGTTCTGGATGGGGCATCATGACGGTAAAGCGTCCATCAGGTGTTGTTACACCGGTCAAGCCACCAGGTGAACCGTTAGGGTTCATTGGATAGGTTTCGGTTGCATTACCCAAGTTGTCTACAAAACGTAATGTGGCTAAACCTTGTTGTTGTAATTGGTCTAAATTACCTTGCTGACTAAAGTTCGCAAAACCTTCTCCATGGGCAATAGCAATTGGCAAGTGACTACCAGCCATACCTTGTGTAAAGATTGAGGGTGAAGGCATAACTTCAGCCATCACCAAGCGCGCTTCATATTGCTCAGATTGATTGCGAGTGAACTTAGGCCAATCTTGAGCACTGGGAATAATTCCGGAAAGGTTACTCATCATCTGGCAACCATTACAGACCCCTAATGCAAAGCTATCTTGGCGATTAAAGAACTCAGAGAATTGATTGCGCAATTGCTCATTAAAGAGAATGGTCTTAGCCCAACCCTCACCCGCTCCCAATACGTCACCATAACTAAAGCCACCACAAGCAATCAAGCCACGGAATTCTTCTAAATTCGCTCTGCCAGATAACAAGTCAGACATATGGACGTCATAACTTTCAAATCCAGCTAAATTCACTGCATAGGCCATCTCCACCTGAGAGTTAACGCCCTGCTCACGCAAGATTGCAACTTTAGGCTTGGCACCTTTGTGGATATATGGAGCAGCAACGTCTTCAGAGGGATCAAAAGTTAACTTTGGCGACATCCCACTATCGCTGACGTTATCCAAGAGCGCAAATTCACTATCAGCACAAGCTGGGTTATCTCGTAAACGGGCGATTTGATAGCTGGTATTAGTCCAGATCTTTTGTAAGACTTCACGAGGCTCAGCAAAGATCTTTTTAGCATCGCGCCAAATCTCAATATTGCCAGTGGTATTGGGTTTACCAATCACATGACTATTTGCACTAATACCGAGCTTACGGAGAACCGCAAATACAGCATCCCGATCTTCTCTATGAACCTGAATTACCGCACCTAATTCTTCATTGAATAAAGCGCGCATTGTTTGATCATGGCGACGACCAGAAACTTGTTGTGCCCAGTTTTTAGCATCACCATAATCTGGCTCTTGTCCGGCATCTACGGCAATCATGTCTACATTAAGCGATATACCACAATGCGATGCAAAGGCCATTTCAGCGATGCAAGCAAAAAGACCGCCATCGGAACGATCATGATAAGCAAGCAACTTATCTGCCGCGCGCAACTCAATTATTGCGCTAGCTAAGGCCTTTAAATCCTCAGGATGATCTAGATTTGGAGTGGCCTTACCGGATTGATTTAATACTTGAGCCAGAATGCTTCCCGCCATCCGATTCAATCCACGACCTAAATCGATCAGAATAAGCTCCGTTTCCAAAGGAGAATTCGCAGCGTCTTTTATCTTGAGCAATGGTGTT